>NZ_QQWY01000026.1:0-71736 GCF_003950455.1 Sphingomonas sp. ABOLE | reverse complement strand
GATTGACGCACCGTTGGACTGGCTGCAACACCCGCCCCTGCTCTGGTTGATCGCCGCGGTTGCGCTGGGGATCGCCGAGCTGGTGGTGCCGGGCGTGTTCCTCGTGTTCCTCGCCGTCGCGGCCGCGATCATGGGCGGCCTTGCGCTGCTGTTTCCGGACCTGCCGCTCGCCGGGCAATTGCTGGGCTTTGCCGGTTGGTCGGCGGTCGCGGTGCTGATCGGCCGGCGCTGGTATCAGGACTTTCCGGTCGAGAGCGCCGATCCGCTGCTCAACGATCGTGTCGCGCGGCTGGTCGGCGAGGTCGTCACCGTCGTCGAGCCGGTGAGCGACCATGGCGGCCGCGTGCGCGTCGGCGACGGCGAATGGTCGGCGCGCGGGCCCGATGCCCCCGCCGGCGCCCGCGTGCGGATCACGGGCGCAACCGGCGCGACCCTCTGCGTCGAGCCGCTTCCCACCCTTCCCCAGAACTGACAACGATCGAGGTCGAATTGATGCGTACCACCCGTCGCGACGTGCTGCTCGGATCGAGCGCGCTGCTGGCCACTTCCGCCGCGGCACGCCCCGCGCTTGCCGCTCCCGGACCTGCCGAAGCCCAGGCCCAGGCGCTGATCGACCGCACCGCCGAGGCGCTGCTGGTGCTCAACCCCGAGGGCGCGACCGGGCTCGGTATCGACAAGGGCGCGCGTGCCGCCCTCAAGCACAAGCTCGGCGACCGCACCCCTGCCGGTGTGGCCAAGATGGCCGCCCACCTCAAGGCAACGCTCGCCGAGATCGCGCGGATCGACGTGAGCGCCGTCAGCCCCGAGATGCGCGTCCATCTCGACGTGATCCAGACCGCCTACGAAAACGGCCTCAAGGGCATGGCCTTTCCCTATGGCGATGTCGCGGTGGGGAGCTGGCGCAACACCCCCTATGTCGTGATCCAGAATGTCGGTGCCTATATCGACATCCCCAAGACGCTCGACAGCGATCACCAGATCGCGACGCGCGACGATGCCGATGCCTATTGCGACCGCCTGGAGGCCTATGCCGGCGCGCTCGATGGTGAGACGGTGCGGCTCCAGCAGGCGGCGAGCGTCGGGGTGATCGCGCCCGATTTCCTGCTCGACAAATGCCTCAAGCAGATCCGTCTCGCGCGCAGCGGCGATCCGGCCAAGTGGGATGTTGTGACCTCGCTCGCCAAGCGCACCGCCACCATGCCGGGCGGCTATGACGCCCGCGCGACCAGGATCGCCGCCGAGCAGATCGCCCCCGCGCTCCATCGCCAGATCGCCGAGCTCGAGAAGCAGCGCGCCCGCGCCACCTCGGACGCCGGCGTGTGGAAGTTCAAGGACGGGGACGCCTACTACGCCTGGGCGCTGAGCGCCGGCACCACCACGACGATGTCGCCGGACGAAGTCCATGCGATGGGCAAGGCGCAGCTCGCCGAGCTGCAGGCGGAGATGGACACCATCCTCAAGACGCTCGGCTATACTCAGGGCTCGGTCGGCGCGCGGATGCGCGGGCTCGCCACCGACAAGCGCTTCGCCTTCCCGGAGAACGATACCGGCCGCGCCGAAATCATCCAGATCCTCCAGAAGAGCATCGACGACATGCGCACCCGCATGCCGCAGGCGTTCCACACGCTGGTGCCGGGCAATGTCGAGGTGAAGCGCATTCCGATCGTCGAGGAGGAAGGCGCGGCGGGCGCCTATGGCGGCCCCGGCACGATCGATGGCAAGGTCCCCGGGCGGCTCTGGGTCAATCTGCGCTCGACCGGCATTTGGACCCGCTTCAGCCTGCCCGATCTCGCCTATCACGAGGCGATCCCCGGCCATGCCTGGCAGGGCGAATATACCTTCAAGATGCCGCTGATCCGCTCGCTCCTGCAGTTCAACGCCTATTCGGAAGGCTGGGCGCTCTATGCCGAGCAGCTGGGCGACGAGCTCGGCGTCTATGCCGAGAACCCCGCGGCGAAGCTCGGCTATCTCCAGTCGCTCGGCTTCCGCGCCTGCCGGCTGGTGGTCGATAGCGGGCTCCATGCCAAGCGCTGGACGCGCGAACAGGCGATCCGCTGGTTCGTCGAGGCGAACGGCTCGTCCGAGGACGAGGTGCAGGGCGAGGTCGACCGCTATTGCTCCTGGCCGGGCCAGGCCTGCGGCTACAAGGTGGGCCACACCGCGATCAACCGGCTGCGGACGCAGGCCAAGACCGCGCTGGGCGACAGGTTCGACTTCCGCGCCTTCAACGACGCGCTGCTGCTGGGCGGCAACGTGCCGATGACGGTGCTCGGCCATGTGATCGACCGGCATATCGCGCAGCGGAAGGTGTGAAGCCTACCACTTCATTGGTCATCCCGGCGAAAGCCGGGATCCATTGGGGTCACCGCTCCGGCGCTTGCTGATAGAGAGAGGCGACTGGATCCCGGCGTTCGCCGGGATGACGTCAGAAGACGCGCTTACGCGTGGCGCCAGCGCCAGAGCAGCATCGGCCGGGCGAGCGCCAGGCCGATGAGGAAGCCGCCGATATGCGCCCAGATCGCGACGGTTACGCCGCCCTGGAGGAAGGCGAAGCCCATCAGCAGGTTGACGCCCACCCAGGCCGCGGCGAGCCAGGCGATGTGGACGACCTGCGCCGGGACCGGCCCGATCGCCTTGGCGCGCTGGCGGCCGTAGAGCAGCGAATAGGCACCGACCACCGCCGAGCTCGCCCCGCTCGCCCCGATCATCGGCGCGGTCGACATCGGCCCCGCCAGCCACTGCGCGCCGCACGCGACATAGGCGCCGATCAGATAGAGCGTCACCAGCCCCTTGACGCCGATCGCGCGCTCGGCCTCGCGGCCGGTAAAGGCGAGCATCAGCATGTTCATGCCGAGATGGGCGAGGCCGCCATGGAGCAGTGCCGAGCTGAGCGGGGTGAGCCATACCGGCACGACCGGCCCGGACAGGATCAGCCCGCCCGAAAGCCGCGCCGGGATGAACCCCGCCGCGACCTGGATCTGCGCCGCATTGGGCGCGAAATTGGCGATCAGGCTCACCGCCACCGTGACGGCGACGATCACCGTCGTGGCGCTGAACTTCGGCATCGCAGGCCTCAGATGAACTCGACCTTCGAGACCAGATAATAGCGGTCGCCCGCCGGCACCGACACCTCGACCTCTTCGTCGACCTTGCGGCCGATCAGCGCGCGGCCGATCGGCGAGTTATAGGAGATACGGCCCTTGCTCGCATCCGCCTCGGTCTGGCCGACGATCTGGTAGGTCACCGGCTTGTCGTCCTCGTCGAGCAGCGTCACCGTCGCGCCGAACACGACCTTGTCGCCCGAAAGCTCCTTGGGATCGATGATCTGCGCACGGCTGAGCTTGTCCTCGATGTCGGCGATGGTCGCCTCCACCTGGCCCTGGCGCTCCTTGGCGGCGTGGTACTCGGCGTTTTCGGAGAGGTCGCCATGGGCGCGCGCTTCCTCGATCGCGTCCACGATCAACGGCCGCTCGGCCTTCAACCGCTTCAGCTCCTCGCTGAGCTTCTGATAGCCTTCCGCCAGCATCGGCATCTTCTCGACGGTCGCCATAACGCCCTTGTCCTTCAATACGCCCCCGGTACCGACCGTCGCCCGAAAACGACGTCCGCACACTTACATCGGTTGGGGAAATCCATTGTGCGAACGCGAATAGTAAGTCGGGGCACGAAAAACATCAAGGCGGGGGACGGAGAAGTAATATTTTGCCCTGCTCTTGAGGACGTTCGTTCCCCTCCCGCATGCGGGAGGGGAACGCAGCCCCCTCCCCAACGGCAACTCACCCCCGCGAAGCGAAATACGCCTGGATCGGCTGCACCTCGATCGGGTTGCTCCGCATCGCCGCGATCGCCCGCGCCGCCGCGACGCTGCCCGGTGCCGTGGTGAAATAGGGCACCTTCTGCGCCAGCGCCGAGGCGCGAATGCTCATCGAGTCCTTGAGCGACTGCCAGCCCTCGGTGGTGTTGAAGATCAGCGCGACGTCCCCATCCTGGATGCGGTCAACGATGTGCGGGCGGCCCTGGGCCACCTTGTTCACCGTCTCCACCGCGATCCCCTCGGCGGCAAGGAACTCCGCCGTACCGCTGGTCGCGATGATCTTGAAGCCGAGATCGGCCAGGATCTTCACCCCCGGCAGCACCACCGCCTTGTCGCCCTGCTTGACGCTGACGAACACCGTGCCGCCGTCCGGCAGCACCGTGCCCGCGCCGAGCTGCGACTTGGCGAAGGCGGTCGCGAAATCGCGGTCGATGCCCATCACCTCGCCGGTCGACTTCATCTCGGGCGACAGCACCGGATCGACGCCGGGGAAGCGCGCCCAGGGGAACACCGCTTCCTTGACCGCGATATAGTCGATGTCGCGGTCGATCTTGGGCAGGTTCGCCAGCTTCTCGCCCGCCATCACCCGGCTGGCGATCTTGGCGATCGGCGCACCGATCGCCTTGGCGACGAACGGCACGGTGCGGCTGGCGCGCGGGTTGACCTCGATCAGGTAGACCTCGCCGTCCTTGACCGCGAACTGGATGTTCATCAGCCCCTTCACCTTGAGCGCCCGCGCCAGAGCCACGGTCTGCCGCTCGATCTCGGCGATGATCTCGGCGGGCAGGCTGTAGGGCGGGATCGAGCAGGCGCTGTCGCCCGAATGGACGCCGGCTTCCTCGATATGCTGGAGCACGCCGGCCACGACCACATCGGTGCCGTCGGCGATCGCGTCCACGTCCACCTCGATCGCGTCGCGCAGATACTGGTCGATCAGCACCGGCGAGTCGCCCGAGACCTGCACCGCGGTCTGAATATAGTCGTCGAGCTGCTGGAGGCTGTCGACGATCTCCATCGCCCGGCCGCCCAGCACATAGCTCGGCCGCATCAGCACCGGATAGCCGATCCGCTCGGCCACCCGCACCGCCTCGTCGCGGCTGCGCGCGATGCCGTTGGCGGGCTGCTTGAGGCCGAGCTTGGCGACGAGGTCGGCGAAGCGCTCGCGGTCCTCGGCCAGGTCGATCGCGTCGGGGCTCGTGCCGAGGATCGGGATGCCCGCATCCTCCAGCGCCTTGGCGAGGTTGAGCGGGGTCTGGCCGCCGAACTGGACGATCACGCCGACCAGCTCGCCCTTCGACTTCTCGATCTCGAGGATCTCGAGCACGTCCTCGGCGGTCAGCGGCTCGAAATAGAGCCGGTCCGAGGTGTCATAGTCGGTGCTCACCGTCTCCGGATTGCAGTTGACCATGATCGTCTCATAGCCCGCATCGGCCAGCGCGAAGCAGGCGTGGCAGCAGCAATAGTCGAACTCGATGCCCTGCCCGATCCGGTTCGGGCCGCCGCCGAGGATCACCACCTTGCGGCGGTCGCTCGGCTCGGCCTCGTTCTCGGGCTCGCCGAAGCTCGGCGCCTCATAGGTCGAGTACATGTACGGCGTCTTCGCCTCGAACTCGGCCGCGCAGGTGTCGATCCGCTTGAACACGGGGCGCACGCCCAGCCGGTGGCGCAGCTTGCGCACCTCGGCCTCGGTCACCCCGCCGGAGATGGCGTTGGCCACCTCGCCGATCAGGCCCGAGCTGCGCGCCATGACTTCGCTGCCCGCGCGCAGGTTGACCGACTTGAGCGCGAGATAGGCGAGGCGCTTGTCGCTGAAGCCCATCGCCTTGAGGCGGCGCATGCCGGCCGCGTCCTGCGGCAGGCCGTTGGTCGCGACGTCCTTCTCGGCGTCGAGGATCTCGGCGATCCGCTCGAGGAACCAGGGGTCGTAGCTGGTGAAGCGCTGGACGTCCTTGACGCTGAAGCCCTCGCGCATCGCCTGCGCGGCGATCAGCAGCCGATCGGGCGAGCGCACGGTCAGCGCCGCCTCGATCACGTCGCGCGGCGCGCCGACCAGCCGGTCGACATCATTGAAGCCGCTGAGGCCGGTTTCCAGCCCGCGCAGCGCCTTCTGGAGCGATTCGTGGATCGAGCGGCCGATCGCCATCACTTCGCCGACCGACTTCATCGCCGTGCCCAGCACCGCTTCGGCGCCCTTGAACTTCTCGAAGGCGAAGCGCGGGATCTTGGTGACGACGTAATCGATCGTCGGCTCGAAGCTCGCCGGGGTGGCACCGGTGATGTCGTTGTCGATCTCGTCGAGCGTATAGCCCACCGCCAGCTTGGCGGCGACCTTGGCGATCGGGAAGCCGGTCGCCTTGGACGCCAGCGCCGAGGAGCGGCTGACGCGCGGGTTCATCTCGATCACGATCAGGCGGCCGTCCTTCGGATTGACCGCGAACTGCACGTTGGAACCGCCGGTCTCGACGCCGATCTCGCGGAGACACGCGATCGATGCGTTGCGCATGATCTGGTATTCCTTGTCGGTCAGCGTCAGCGCCGGCGCGACGGTGATCGAATCGCCGGTGTGCGTGCCCATCGGATCGATATTCTCGATCGAGCAGACGATGATGGCATTGTCGTTCCGATCCCGGACGACCTCCATCTCATATTCCTTCCAGCCGAGCAGCGATTCCTCGATCAGCACTTCGGTGGTCGGCGACAGGTCGAGGCCCGAACGCACGATCGCGATGAATTCCTCGCGATTATAGGCGATGCCGCCGCCCGAGCCGCCCATGGTGAAGCTGGGGCGGATGATCGCCGGCAGGCCGACATAGTCGAGCGCGGTCAGCGCCTCGGCCTCGGTGTGCGCGATCGCCGAGCGGGCGCTTTCGAGCCCGATCTTGGTCATCGCGTCCTTGAACTTCAGCCGGTCCTCGGCCTTGTCGATCGCATCGGCATCGGCGCCGATCATCGTCACGCCGAACTTCTCCAGCGTGCCGTCGCGGAACAGCGCCAGCGCGGTGTTGAGTGCGGTCTGGCCGCCCATCGTCGGCAGGACCGCGTCGGGCCGCTCCTTCTCGATGATCTTGGCGACGACCGCGGGCGTGATCGGCTCGATATAGGTCGCGTCGGCCAGCTCGGGATCGGTCATGATCGTCGCCGGGTTCGAATTGACCAGGACGATGCGATAGCCCTCTTCCTTCAGGGCCTTGATCGCCTGCGTGCCCGAATAATCGAACTCGCACGCCTGACCGATGACGATCGGCCCCGCGCCGATGACGAGGATGGAGGAGATGTCGGTGCGCTTGGGCATTATTTTTCTTTCGGAGCCTCTTCGTTGCCAACAAAGCCGAGCTTCATCGGGACGATGCTTTCGCGGAGTTGCTTAAGAAGACAGTCGACCTGCTCGTATCGAGCCTTGGGCGATGGCTTAAATTGCACCTGCTCTCCGCCGACCTGCTGCAACCACTTCTTGGGTGTCCGACACACCGCCGACATTTGATCCAGTCGGGCTTGAGGAATTGCGTCGGGAGCCACCGGCTTTGGTGGTGCAGTCTGTATCAGCAGGGCAAGTGCCAGGATCACTTGGCCATCATCCCCACGAACCGCTCGAACAGATAGAGGCTATCCTGCGGCCCCGGGCTGGCCTCGGGGTGGTATTGCACGCTGAACGCCGGGCGGTCGGTGAGTTCGATGCCGGCGTTGGAGCCGTCGAACAGCGACACGTGCGTCTCGCGGGCATTGGCCGGCAGGCTCTCGCGCTCGACGGCGAAGCCGTGGTTCATGCTGGTGATCTCCACCGCGCCGTCTTCCAGCCGCTTGACCGGGTGATTGGCGCCGCGATGGCCCTGGAACATCTTGGTGGTCTCAGCCCCCACCGCGAGGCCGAGCAGCTGGTGGCCGAGGCAGATGCCGAACAGCGGCTTGCCGGTCTCGAGCAGCTGGCGGATCACCGGCACGGCATATTCGCCGGTCGCCGCCGGATCGCCCGGGCCGTTCGAGAGGAAGAAGCCATCGGGCTCGAACGCCATCACCTGCTCGAAGGTCGCGGTGGCGGGCAGCACGGTCACGTCCGCGCCGGCCTTGACCAGGTTGCGGAAGATGTTGCGCTTCGAGCCATAGTCGATCGCGACGACCTGCGGGCGCTTGGTCTCGGGGCGGCTCGTGTCATATCCGGCGCCGAGCTTCCACACGCCGCCTTCCCAGCCGAAATGCGTCTCGCACGAAACGGTGATGGCGAGGTCCATCCCCTCCAGCCCCGGCCAGGCGCGCGCCTTTTCCAGCAGCGCGTCGAGGTCGAAATTGCCCGACTTGGAGTGCGCGATCACGCCGTTCGGCGCGCCGCCCAGGCGGATGCGGCGGGTGAGCGCGCGGGTGTCGATGCCCGACAGGCCGATGCGGCTGTGCTTCGCCATCCAGGCATCGAGATGCTCGGTGCTGCGGAAGTTGCTCGGCTCGGTCACGTCTTCGCGGACGATCATGCCCAGCGCATGCGGATCGTCGGCCTCGATGTCGTCGGGGTTGGCGCCGACATTGCCGATGTGCGGGAAGGTGAAGTTGATGATCTGACCGGCGAAGCTCGGGTCGGTCATGATCTCCTGATAGCCGGTCATTGCGGTGTGGAAGCACACCTCGCCGACGGCATCACCTTCGGCACCGAATCCTCGACCCCACAATATCTCGCCGCTCGCCAGAACCAGAACGCCCGTGGCTCCAACGGGCATGGACAAGGGTTTGGCGTCGGCCATTTGGGGCGGGCACTCCTGCTTTGGGTTTTGCGATGTTGCTAAGGGCCGCCCGCTAGACCCCATGGGCGGGTGCGTCAATCTGTTAAGTTTTGCGGGCATCGGCTATGTCTCCGCGCTTTCCCGGACAAGATCGAGAGACCACGAATGATTCGCGACGACATCAAGGCTGCGCTGGTGACCGCCATGAAGGGCGGCGACAAGGCGTCGACCGCCACGATCCGCCTGATCCAGAGCGCGATCAAGAACCGCGACATCGAGGCCCGCACCGGCAAGGCGCCCGAGGACGACGACGTACTGGTCGTCGAGGTGCTGCAGAAGATGGTCAAGCAGCGCCGCGAATCGATCGACATGTATGTGAAGGGCGGGCGGCAGGAACTCGCCGACGCCGAGGCAGCCGAAGTGGTGGTGATCGAGCGCTTCCTGCCGCAGCAGATGAGCGAGGCGGAGACGACCGCGGCGATCGAGGCGATCAAGGCCGAGCTGGGCGCGAGCGGCATGAAGGAGATGGGCCGGGTGATGGCCGAGCTGAAGGCCCGCCACGCGGCGCAGCTCGATATGAGCAAGGCGAGCGCGCTGGTGAAGGCGGCGCTGTCGTAAGATGGACGACGGGGACCGCTCTGCGCTCCCCCTCCCGCAAGCGGGAGGGGGCCGGGGGGTGGGCCCCCGCTTCCGGCTGGACCGGCCGACCGAGCGGGCGCGCGACCTGCGAAATGATCCGACAGCGGCGGAGGAGCTGCTGTGGTCGAAGCTGCGGAAGTCGCAGCTGGCAGGGCTGAAGTTCAGCCGGCAGATGCCGATCGCCGGGCATTTCGCGGATTTCGCTTGCCGCAAGGCGAAGTTGGTCGTCGAATTGGACGGTAGCCAGCATATCGAGATGACCGTCGCCGATGCCGAGCGCACGCGGCGGATCGAGGCTGAAGGCTATCGCGTGCTTCGCTTTTGGAACAATGATTTGACGTCGAATATGGAGGGCGTGTTGCAGGCCATTCTTACGGCTGCCTCGCCCAGCATGGAGCGGGGGCCCACCCCCCAGCCCCCTCCCGCTCGCGGGAGGGGGAGCAACTGAGATGTCACTCACCCCCGCCTTTCTCGACGAGCTCCGCGCCCGCACCACGCTGTCCACCCTCATCGCCAAGTCGGTGAAGCTGCAGCGCGCGGGCAAGGAGTTTCGCGCCTGCTGCCCGTTCCACAACGAGAAGACCCCCAGCTTCTACGTCAACGACGACAAGGGCTTCTACCATTGCTTCGGCTGCGGGGCGCATGGCGATGCGATCCGCTGGATGACCGACCAGCGCGGCCTGCCCTTCATCGATGCGGTGAAGGAACTGGCCCAAGCCGCCGGCCTCGACATGCCCGAGCAGGACCGCCGCGCCGCCGAAAAGGCCGAGCGCGCCAAGGGCCTGCACGAGTTGATGGGCGAGGCCGCCGCGTGGTTCACAGAGCGGCTGAACGGCATCGAAGGCGCCGAGGCGCGCGCCGTGCTCCAGCGCCGCGGCATCACGTCCGAAACCGCCCGGACCTTCGGCCTGGGCTTCGCCCCCGATTCGCGCGGCAAGCTCAAGGAAGCGCTGAAATCCTATGGCGACGCGATGCTGGTCGAATCCGGCATGCTGATCGCCGTCGAGGGCAAGGAGCCGTACGACCGCTTCCGCGGCCGGCTGATGATCCCGATCCGCGACGTGCGCGGGCGGACGATCGCGTTCGGCGGCCGCATCATCGGCGAGGGCGAGCCGAAATATCTCAACTCCCCGGAGACCCCGCTCTTCGACAAGGGCCGCACGCTCTACAATCTCGATCGCGCCCAGGCCGCGGCACGCAAGGCCGACCGGGTGATCGCGGTCGAGGGCTATATGGACGTGATCGCACTGGCCCAGGCCGGGTTCGGCGAGGTGGTGGCGCCGCTCGGCACCGCGCTGACCGAACACCAGCTCGAACGGCTGTGGCGGCTTTCTGAAGTGCCCCTGCTCTGCTTCGACGGCGACAGCGCCGGGCAGAAGGCAGCCCTGCGCGCCGCCCACCGCGCGCTGCCGATGCTCGCCCCCGGCCGCAGCCTCGCCTTCGTCACCCTGCCTCAGGGCCTCGACCCGGACGACCTCGTCCGGTCGCAGGGCCCAGCCGCGTTCGAAGCACTGCTCGCAAGGCCCGAGCCGCTGGTCGATCGCCTCTGGGCGAGCGAAGTCGCCGCCGGTCCGCTCGACACGCCCGAGCAGCGCGCCGGCCTCAAGCGCCGCCTCACCGAACTTGCCGAACAGATCCAAGACCCGAACGTAAAGCACGAATATATCGCGGAATTCCGCGCCCGCGCCGACCAGCAGTTCGGCCGCGGCCCGCGCGAGTTCCGCAAGGACCAGCGCGGCCCCTCGCCCGCCCGCCAGCAACAGCGCGGCACCCGCAACGCCCGCGGCGGCTGGCAGCCGCCCGAGGCCCCGCCCTCGCATTGGATCAAGGGCGTGCAGGCGAGCGGGCTCGATCCCATATTGGCACGCGCCGTCCTCGCCGGGCTGATCCGCCACCCGGTCGAGATCGCGCGGCACATGGAGATTCTCGGCAGCCTGCGCAGCGCATCGGGCGCGCTCGGCCGGCTGTTCGAAGCCGTTGTCGAGGTGGCGCTTACCAATCCGGGCCTTCGTCAACTTGATAGCGAGGATTTCCTCACCATATTGGCGCGGTCCGGTTTCGATTCAGTGGCAAGCGAGTTGCTCCGCGCAGACACGCTCCCCTTCTCCTTCACGCGGCCCGCGGCCGACGTGGCGAAGGCGCGCGAGGATCTGGGCGAGGCGATCGCGGTGATGGCGGCACAGCCCGCCGTCGACGTGGCGCTCGCCGAGGCGACTGCTGCGCTGATGCGCGACGGTACCGAGGAAGCGTTCGCCCGCCAGGTGGCGCTTTCGCGGCAGCGGCAGGAACTTCAGGATCGGCTCGCGAATCTGATGCTTGCGGAAGACGGCGTTTTTGAGGAATAGAGGCGGTGTAAAATTGCCGCCATCTGAGTTTCGAGGGATTTGATGGCGAAGGCGAACATGGCAGACGTCACGGACACGGCAGACACGAGTGACGCGCCGCTGATCGATCTGAACGAGGGTTCGATCAAGAAGCTGGTCGCGCGTGCCAAAAAGCGCGGCTACATCACCGTCGACCAGCTCAACGAGATGCTACCGCAGGACCAGATGTCCTCGGAGCAGATCGAGGACGTGATGGCCGCGCTCAATGACATGGGCATCAACGTCGTCGAGAATGAGGACGCCGGCGAGGATGCCGAGTCCGAGGACGATTCGGCCGATGATTCGGAAGCCGCGGACACCAGCGACGATTCCGCGCCCGCCTTCGAGGTTGCGAAGAAGAAGGAAACCGTCGATCGCACCGACGATCCGGTGCGCATGTACCTGCGCGAGATGGGCGCCGTCGAGCTGCTCAGCCGCGAGGGCGAAATCGCCATCGCCAAGCGCATCGAGGCCGGCCGCGACACGATGATCCTGGGGCTCTGCGAGTCGCCGATCACGTTCAACGCGATCATCGGTTGGTCGACCGCGCTCAACGAAGGCACGATGCAGCTGCGCGAGATCCTCGATCTCGACGCCATGCTCTCCAAGGGTCCGTCGGCCGAGCAGGTCGAGGGCGCCGAGGACGACAATGGCGAGATCAGCGAATCGAGCACCGGCCCCAGCTTCAAGGAAGAGGAAGAGCCCGAAGAAGTCGCCTCCGACGAGGATGACGAGCTGACCGAACGCCGCGCCCGCCGCCCCTCGGACGACGAGGAGGAGGACAACACCCTCTCGCTCGCCCAGATGGAAGAGCAGCTGAAACCCCAGGCGCTCGAGAAGTTCGCGAACATCACTGCGATCTACAAGAAGTTCGGCAAGGTCCAGCAGCAGCGGCTCGACACCATGTCGGCCGGCGAGGAGTTCCCGGCGGCGGAAGAGAAGAAGTACAACAAGCTCCGCGAGGAGCTGACCGCCGAGGTGGAGAGCGTCCAGTTCCACCAGGCGAAGATCGAGTATCTCGTCGACCAGCTGTACAGCTTCAACCGGCGCCTCACCGCGCTGGGCGGCCAGATGCTGCGTCTCGCCGAGCGCCACAAGGTCAGCCGCAAGGATTTCCTTGACCGCTATGTCGACCACGAGCTCGACGAGAACTGGCTGCCGACGGTGGTCGGTCTCGACAAGAAGTGGAAGGCGTTCGTCGAGAACGAGAGCGGCTCGGTCGACCGCATCCGCACCGAGATGAGCGAGATCGCCCAGCAGACGGGCATGACGCTCACCGAGTTCCGCCGCATCGTCAACATGGTGCAGAAGGGCGAGCGCGAGGCGCGCATCGCGAAGAAGGAGATGGTCGAGGCCAATCTCCGCCTCGTGATCTCGATCGCCAAGAAGTACACCAATCGCGGCCTGCAGTTCCTGGATCTCATCCAGGAGGGCAATATCGGCCTGATGAAGGCGGTGGATAAGTTCGAATATCGCCGCGGCTACAAGTTCAGCACTTATGCGACCTGGTGGATCCGCCAGGCGATCACCCGCTCGATCGCCGATCAGGCGCGCACCATCCGCATCCCGGTGCACATGATCGAGACGATCAACAAGCTGGTCCGCACCAGCCGCCAGTTCCTCCACGAGCAGGGCCGCGAGCCCACGCCCGAGGAAATGGCGGAGCGGCTGAGCATGCCGCTCGAAAAGGTGCGCAAGGTGATGAAGATCGCCAAGGAGCCGATCAGCCTCGAAACGCCGATCGGCGACGAGGAAGACAGCCACTTGGGCGACTTCATCGAGGACAAGAACGCGATCATTCCCGTAGACGCGGCGATCCAGGCGAACCTCAAGGAAACGGTCACCCGCGTCCTGGCCAGCCTTACCCCCCGCGAGGAACGCGTGCTGCGCATGCGCTTCGGCATCGGCATGAACACCGACCACACGCTGGAAGAAGTCGGCCAGCAATTCTCGGTGACCCGCGAGCGCATCCGCCAGATCGAGGCCAAGGCGCTCCGCAAGCTCAAGCATCCGAGCCGCAGCCGCAAGATGCGCAGCTTCCTCGACCAGTAAGCGCATCCGCCACCAACAGGAACAACGGCCCCGGGTGTCCCCCGGGGCCGTTTTCATTTGGGACAACGACGCGTGGGGAGCCGAAATCCTGTCTTTCAAGATTAATTTCGGCGTAACCATCTTTCTATGCGCTTCGGTATCGTCGCTGTGCGATCTCCTCTGAACCGGCCGATGGCGGGCGGCACTGTCCAGATGAGGAAGGTCATGCTCTTGGATACCGCACCGATGGAGCATTTGTCGGGCGCCTGGGGCCCGATGGGCGCACTGGCGGGGACCGACGGCAGCGCCCGCCACCCGCATCTGCGCGCGCTCCGCGCCGACGCCCTGCCCCGCCGCGACCTGGCCGACGCGGTCCACCACATTGCGCGCCTCCATGGCCGCCATCCGGGGCTGGTCGACTATGCCGCCGGCCATGGGCGCCATCCTATCGAATGCGAGTGGCTGGAAGCAGCCGCCGACGCCTTCGTCGCCGAGCGCGCCTATCTGGTCCGTCTCGTCGCCGCGGTGGGTCCCCTGCCCAGCACGCCGGGCCATGCCGAGAGCGAAGCCGCCGCCGCCGCGCAGCGGCATGCGCTCGACATGCTCGCCCAGTCCGATCGCGCCGGCTGCGCGACCGGCGCCGCGATCGCGCTGGCGATCGAATGGGTGGCGATCCGCGCGGTGCTCGACCGCGCCGCGACGAGTTTCGGCATCGATCCCAAGCCCGCCGGCCTGCCGATCCCCGAGGAGACGGTGAGCGTGGTCGACGCCCTCGCCCGCGAAGCCGCGCACGAGCGCGCGATGCTGTTCGGTGCGCAACAGGTCTTCGCCCAGCATCGCGGCCTTTGGGACCTGCTCGAGGCCCGCGCGAGCGCCCGCAGCCGCGGCTGACCTGCCCCTCGGGATGGGTTGCATCCCGCCACCGTTCGGCCCACCTTCATGCGCATGCGCTTCGAAGGTACCCAGAGCTATGTCGCCACCGCGGACCTGAAGGTCGCGGTCAACGCCGCCGTCACGCTGCGCCGTCCGCTGCTCGTCAAGGGCGAGCCCGGCACCGGCAAGACCGTCCTCGCGACCGAAATCGCCAAGGCCGTCGGCGCGCCGCTGATCGAGTGGAACGTCAAGTCGACCACCAAGGCACAGCAGGGCCTCTACGAATATGATGCGGTGGCGCGGCTGCGCGACGGCCAGCTCGGCGATCCGCGGGTGCACGACATCGCCAACTATATCCGCAAGGGCAAGCTCTGGGAGGCGTTCACCAGCCCCACCCTCCCCGTGCTGCTGATCGACGAGATCGACAAGGCCGATATCGAGTTCCCGAACGACCTGCTCCAGGAACTCGATCGCATGGAATTTCATGTCTACGAGACCGGCGAGAATGTCCGCGCCGCCGAGCGCCCGATCGTCGTGATCACCTCGAACAACGAGAAGGAGCTGCCCGACGCCTTCCTGCGCCGCTGCTTCTTCCACTATATCAAATTCCCCGACCGCGACACGATGCAGGCGATCGTCGACGTCCACTTCCCCGGCATCCAGAAGCTGCTCGTCAGCCGCGCGATGGACCTGTTCTACGAGATCCGCGAGGTACCCGGCCTCAAGAAGAAGCCCTCGACCAGCGAGCTGCTCGACTGGCTCAAGCTGCTGCTCCACGAGGAAATGCCGCTCGAGGTGCTTCAGTCGCGCGATCCCACAAAGGCGATCCCGCCGCTCCACGGTGCGCTGCTCAAGAACGAGCAGGACGTGATGCTGTTCGAGCGCCTCGCCTTCATGGCGCGGCGGCAGAAATGAGCGTGGCTCGGCCCGCCTCCCTACGGCGCTCAACGTAATGGACGCCCACCCTCCTGCGGGCATATTCTAGGCCATGTTCCTCGCCTTTCTCGACGAACTGCGCGCCGCGGGCATCCCTGCCAGCCTCAAGGAACATCTCCTGCTGCTCGAGGCGCTCGACGCGCAGGTGATCGAGCCGACGCCCGAGGCCTTCTACTTCCTCGCCCGCGCCACCTATGTGAAGGACGAGGGGCTGCTCGACCGGTTCGACCAGGTCTTCGCCAAGGTATTTCGGGGGATCACGAGCAACTACGGCGTCGCCCCGGCCGAGATCCCCGAGGAATGGCTCCGCGCGATCGCCGAGAAATATCTGACCGACGAGGAAAAGGCGCAGATCGAGGCGCTCGGCTCCTGGGAAAAGCTGATGGAGACGCTCCAGCAGCGACTGACCGAGCAGCACGAACGCCACCAGGGCGGCAGCAAATGGATCGGCACCGGCGGCACCTCCCCCTTCGGCAATGGCGGGTACAATCCCGAAGGCGTGCGGATCGGCGGCGAGGGCAAGCACCAGCGCGCGGTGAAGGTGTGGGAGGCGCGCGACTATCGCAATCTCGATTCCACCCGCGAGCTCGGCACCCGCAACATCAAGGTGGCGCTGCGCCGCCTGCGCCGCTTCGCCCGGGAAGGCGCGGCGGAGGAGCTCGACATCGACGGCACGATCGCCGGCACCGCGCGGCAGGGCTGGCTCGACGTCAAGATGCGGCCCGAGCGGCACAATGCGGTCAAGCTGCTGCTCTTCCTCGACGTCGGCGGCTCGATGGACCCGTTCGTCAAGCTCTGCGAGGAGCTGTTCTCGGCGGCAACCAGCGAGTTCAAGAACCTGGAGTTCTTCTACTTCCACAACTGCCTGTACGAAGGCGTATGGAAGGACAATCGCCGGCGGTTCACCGAGCGCACCCGCACCGCCGACCTCCTCCACAAATATGGGCAGGATTACAAAGTGATCTTCGTCGGCGACGCGTCGATGAGCCCCTATGAGATTACGCAGGTCGGCGGCTCGGTCGAGCATCTGAACGACGAGCCCGGCGCAACCTGGCTGCAGCGCGTGGTGGATACCTGGCCCGCCACGGTGTGGCTTAACGTGCTGCCCGAGGCGCAATGGGGCTATTCGCACTCGGTGACGATGATCCGCGAGCTGATGCGCGATCGCATGTATCCTCTCACGATTGCAGGGATCGATGCAGCGATGCGCGAGTTGAGTAAAAAGCGATGACCAAGATCCGCGACATGCTCCACCGTTGGCGCCGGCGCCTGTTCGGCAGCTACACGATCGCCGATCCGCGGCCGATGGCCGAGGCCGCGCCCTATACCTTCTTCCTGCCCAGCGAGAACGAAGTGCTGGCGCTGCGCCCCGGCGACCTCGCCAAGCTGATCTTCCAGTCCACCCCGCCCTCGCGGGACTATGCCGCCGAGCGGATGTGGGTGGAGATCACCCGCGCCGAGGGCGAGAAGCTGTGGGGCCGGCTGGACAATGTGCCGCTCGACATCCCCCAGCTTCGCCCCGGCCGCGAGGTGGCGTTCAGCCGCGGCGACGTGATCGACCTGCGCTGGGGCGAGGACCGCCCGGTCCGCCCGCCCTCTGCCCCCGCGCGGCGCCATTATGACGCGCGCTGCCTGGTCGACAGCTGCGTGCTCGAACAGGGTGCTGCGGTCCATTATCTCTACCGCGAGCTGCCGCTGCCCCCCAGCGTCGGCGACGCGCCCGACAGCGGCTGGCGCATCCGCGGCGACTATCGCGGGCTGGAAGACGAAGCGATCGGCGCCCGCGCGATCGAATGCGTCGCGCTCGGCCGGGTGCTCAACATCGACGACAGCTGGGTCCATCTAATCGATGCGCCCACCGGTTCGGCCTATGTTCGGAACTGGGAGAAGGATGTGTTCGAGCCGGAGTCTGCTGCGGCGGATTGAGGCCGTTGGTCGGAGGGTGTCCGTACCGCCCCGGTTGCGGCCGTCACTCCCCAAGTATGCAGATGCCCGCTGGCGACATGACGCTCTTGGCAAGAGCGCATAGCTGGGGGTTTGCCGGGCGCGTCAGGTTTGCTTGTTCCCCAAGGCATGCCTCGTAGGCTGAAATGCCAACCGGAGGAGCCGCAGAGCGCTTGTCGCCCCTTCTCAGATGCTTGCACGCGCGCGCCGCAGCCGAGACGGACGAGAGACTCTTCGCCTCGGATGGAGAGGCGATAGACTGCCGACGCTCGCTGGAGTGAGTACTCGCAACGGTGACCGTCGCGATCATAGCCAAGAAGAGGTTTGTCAGCATAGGACGTGATAACACGCGTACGGCAACTAATCACCAGTTTCGGCCGTTCGACTATCCGCCGGAACGTACAGCCTGAAACGTCAGCGAGCGCTCAAAGCTTCTCCACCGCCTTGTCGATCCGCCGCAGCAGCGCGCCGTCCTGGGCGCTGCGCCGCACGGCCTCTTCTGCAAGCCCCATCAGGCTAGTCGCGCCGAAGCTGCCGGCCAGGCTCTGCAGCCGGAGCGCGGCACCCGCCCATTGCTCGGCGCCCTTGGAGGTCTTCATCATGTCGACCGAACGGTGGACGCTCTCGAGAAATGCGTCGCGAAGCTCGGCGATCAGCGCGGGATCGTCGCCGACCGCGGCCGCCAGACTCGTATCGATTGCACCGGGATCATAAGCCATGGCTAATCCTATCTCCATCTTCGTTAACCGTTCGTTGCCAACCCGGTCTTGGTCCGCGCGGCAAAGCTGATACAGTGGCCGGATGACTGGGGGCTCCACCGCTGAATCCGCCGTATCGTTCGACACCCACGCCGCCGAGCCGCCCGTGCTGGCGGAAAGCCTGGTGATCGACGAACCCGCGCCCGTTGCACCGGATGCGCCGCTCGAAGCGCCGCGCCTCGGCTGGATCCTCACCCTGCTCGCGGTCGCGGCCGGGGTCGGCGCGACCTATGGCATGGCGAGCCTCGCGCTCCCCGCCTGGGACGAGCCGCTGAGCAACTTCCAGCGCGTCCAGCTGCTCGCGTCGCTCTGCGTGCCCGCCGCGGTGGTCGCGCTGCTGTACCTCATCGCGGTGCGCACCAGCACCGCCGAGGCGCGCCGCCATGCGGACACCGCACGCGCAATGCGCGACGCGGCCGAGCAGCTCGAGGCGCGCACCGCCGCGCTCACCGACCGCCTCCTCGCCCAGCGCAATGCGCTCGCCGAGCAGGAAACCAGCCTCTCGGTGCTGAGCGACGCCGCCGCCGAACGCCTCGCCCATGCCGCCGCCAGCGCCCAGCGCCAGGCCGAGCTGGTCGCCGCCGGCACCCAGCAGCTGAGCGCCATGACCAGCGCCGCCGAGCACAGCGTCTCCGTGATCCTCGCCTCGCTGCCCAGGGCGCACGAGGAAATGCGCGGGCTCGCCGATCGGGTCGACCAGGCCGGGCTCCAGGCCGGCCAGACCGCCGCCGCGCTCGACATCCAGCTGACCGTGCTCGCCGAGCGCGGTCGCGAGGCCGATCGCATCGCCGGGGGCGCCGCCGAGCGGCTCGCCGCGCATATCTCCCGCATGGAAGCGACCAGCGAGGCGGCGAGCAGCCGGCTCGAACAGGTGACCGACCAGATGTCGGCGCAGGTCGATGCGGTGCTCGATCGCGCCGCCGCCGCGATCGACCAGTCGCGCCAGGGCATCGCCGCGCAGGGCGACGCGATGCTGGCGATGCTCGGCGCAAACCAGGCCGCGCTCGAACGCGCCACCGAGGACAGCAGTGCCGCGATGGCGCAGCGCATGGCGCTGATCGAGGATGCGATCATCCGCATCTCGTCGCGGCTCAGCGAGGAGCAGCGGCGCGGCGACGCGCTGTTTGCCCGCCTCTCCGAAGGCGCCGCGACGTTCGACTCGGAGCTGGAAGTCCTCCACGCCGCCGGCACCCGCCGCACCGAGGCGCTGGCCGCCGCGATCCACGGGCTGCACCAGTCGATGGACGGCATGACCCAGTCGATGCGCACCGGCGAAGGCACCGCGCGCGAAGGGATCGCCACCGCCGAAAGCCTGCTCACCGCGCTCGACGCCGCCGCCCGCGAGCTCGACGAGACGATGCCCGCGGCACTCGAGCGGCTCGACGAGCGGATCGACGCGACGCGCAAGCGCATCGCCGCCGCCAAGCCCGAGCTGCTCGGCCTCGTCACCGCCGCCGAGACCACCCACGACGCGGTGGCGGGAATCGCCGCCTCGGTCACCCACCAGCAGACCGCGCTCGAACGCGGCCGCGCCGCGCTCGCCGAGACACTGGCGACCGCCGCCGACCAGGCCGAAACGCTCAGCCGCGCGGTCGACGGCGCGATCCTCCACGCGAAGAGCTTCACCAGCGACGCCGCGCCCGAGCTGATCGAAACGCTGCTGCGCGTCCGCGACAGCGCCAACAAGGCCGCCGACCATGCCCGCGAGGCGATCGACGGCATCGTGCCAGCGGTCAATCGCGTGCTGCAGGAGGCCACCGATCAGGTGATCGAACATGCCGTCGAGCTGTCGGTCCGCCGCCAGGTCGACACGCTGACCAAGGCTGCCGACGCCGCAATCGGTGCCGCTGCGCGCGCCGCCGAGCATCTCCGCGCGCAGATGACCGTGCTGGAGGAAGCCAACCAGCGTGCCGAGACGCGCATTGCCGAGGCGCAGGACGCGCAGGAACGCGCCGACAGCGACGGCTTCGCCCACCGCATGGCGCTACTGATCGACGCGCTGCACTCGACCTCGATCGACATCGCCAAGACCTTCTCCGCCGAGGTCACCGACAGTGCCTGGGGTGCTTATCTCAAGGGCGATCGCGGCGTGTTCACCCGCCGCGCGGTGCGCCTGCTCGCCCCGCACGAGGCGCGCGAGATCCACCGGCTGTACGAGCATGACGAGACGTTCCGCGAGAACGTCCATCGCTATGTCCATGATTTCGAGACGATGCTCCGCCAGGTGCTGAGCCTGCGTGACGGCAATCCGCTGGCGGTGACCCTGCTCTCGTCCGATGCGGGCAAGCTCTATGTCGCGCTCGCCCAGGCGATCGAGCGGCTGCGGGGCTGAGGGGCTGGGGTCCTCCCCCCAAGTCGTCATCCCGGCGAAAGCCGGGATCCAGACGCCTCTCGCTATCGGCGGGAACCGCACCGGTGACCCCAATGGATTCCGGCTTTCGCCGGAATGACGGTCCGAGGGGCGCAGACCCTACCGCGCCGGCGGGCGGCGGGTCGAGTCGCGGACGATCAGCGTCGAGGGCAGCAACACTGGCTCGGCCGAGGCGGCTGCCCGTCCGGCACAGGCATCGATGATCCGCTCGACCGCCTTCGCCGTGATGTCGGCGATCGGCTGCGAGACGGCGGTCAGCGCCGGGCTGGCGAACCGCACGATCGGCGTGTCGTCGAAGCTGACCAGCGACACGTCCTCGGGCACGCTGAGCCCCCGCCCCCGCACCGCCGCCATCGTCGCCAGCGCGGTCTGGTCGTTGGCGGCGATCACCGCGGTCACCTCGGCCCGGTCGAGCAGCGTGCGCGCCGCGATCAGCCCGGCATCGTAGGAGAAGTCGCCGGTCTCCAGCAGCCCGTCCGAGGACAGCCCCGCCGCCGCCATCGCCGCCCGCCAGCCCTCGACGCGCCAGGCGCTCAGCTCATATTCCGCAGGTCCCGCGATGAAGCCGATGCGGCGGTGCCCGAGCGCCAGCAGATGCTCGGTCGCCAGCCGCGCGCTGCCGCGATCGTCCTGCACCAGCATGTGCCCCGGCCCCTCGGCGACCGAGCCGATCCGGGCGATCTCGATCCCTTTTTCGGCGAGCAGCTTGAGGATCACCGGGTTCTGCGAATGCGGCGGGGTGAGGATCGCGCCGTCGGGCTGGAGTGCTGCGATCGCGGCGGAGATTTCGCGCTCGATCTGGTCGCTCTGGGTGTCGACCAGTTCGACGATCATCCGATAGCCATGCGCAGCGCAGGCGAGCATGCCGCCGAGCAGCATCTGGTCGACCCAGTCGCGCCCCTCGCGCGCGCGCCAATCGGCGATGGTCCGCTCGCGATCGTTGAGCGCGAGGATCAGATAGGAGCGCGATCCGCTCATCCGCTGCGCGGCCAGCGAGGGCACATAGCCGAGCTTGGCGATCGAGGCCTGGACGCGGTGGAGCATCTCCGGCCGCACGCCGGGCTCCTTGTTGATGACGCGGCTGACGGTCTGCAGCGAGACGCCGGCATCGGCCGCGACATGGCGGATGGTCACGGACTGGCGTCTACGAGACATGCGACTTCCTCTCCTGCATCGTTTTTGCCTAGCGGCTGAGCTGGCGCAACAGATACGCGCGCAGCTGCCCCGCCGTTTCGGGCGTCAGCGGATCGAGGATGCCGCGGCCGCCCTCGGGGATATGCGCGGTCACCGACGCGCCGGGCGCGAAGACATAATGGTCGAACACCTGCCGCCAATGCGCCCGCTCCGCCGCCGGCAGGTCGCGGATCGCGAGCAGCGCGGCGAGCAGCGCATCGTTCGGCTCGGCGAGCCAGGACGGGCGCGTCCGCCACCAATAGTTGATCATCACGTTGAAGCCGTCGAGCGCCTCGACATGGTGCCACCAGAGGCTCGGGATGCGCAGCGCGTCGCCCGGCGCCAGCACCACGGTGCGCGCATGGCGCAGCGCCTCGCGAAACTTCGGGAAGCGCGCGAAATCGGGTGCGTGGAAATCGACCATGCTGATCGCGCGGCCGCCCGGCGTATTGTCGAGCGGGCCGGGATAGAGGTTGGCGAACTGGTCGGGCGGAAACAGCGTGAAGCGGCGATGGCCGACCGCGGTGCAGACCAAATTGTCGGGCTCGTCGCAATGCGCGGCGACGCGCGTGGCGGTGCCGATCCAGATCGTCGCGGCCAGCCCCTCGCGCGGGCCCAGCGGCATCGGATTGGCCTCCGCCAGGCCGGGGAAGAAGCGCGGCACGTCGGTGGAGGCGATGTAACGGAGCGGCGCGTCCGCCTTCCCCTCGTCCGCTGCCATCGCCGCGAAGATCGCGCCGATCCGCGCGCGACGGGTGCGGTGGTTCATCGCCATCGCGTCGTCGTAGAAGATGCGCGCGCCGGCGCCGGGCGCGCCCTCGGCATAGGTGAAGTCGGTGTCGCGCGCGAAGCCGGCCAGATAGGCGCGGATATTCGCCGCGCCCTTCCCGCCCTCGGCGACCAGCGGCCAGTCGGCGACCAGCCCGCGCACCACGAACGGCTCGGCCGAGGCCGCCAGCGCATGGTCGAGCGCCCAGCAATCGGCGGCGGCGATCTCGGGCACGGGCCGCAGCCCGTCGAACAGGTCGGCGGGGTCAGGCATCGGCGCCCCGGCGCTGGAGCCGCCCGATCAGCAGCGGCAGGTTGGCGAGCGATGCCAGCGCCATGGTGATCGGCAGCAGATGTCCGTCGCGGTGCAATTCGCCCAGCGTCGCGCCGTCGAGCGCCGCGAACCGCTCCTCATGGATGCCGTGGAAGTCGACGATCTGCCGGGCATTGCCCTCGGCATCGTCGAAGCGGATCGATACGGGCTCGAGCAGCTCGTGCCGCTCCAGCGCGTCGAAGAAATCGGGGGCGGCGCGGTAGCCGCGGTCGAGCTGCGCGAGCCCGTCGAGCACCGCGGCAAGATAGCTGCTCGGCGTACCGTCCGCCTCGAACAGCGGCGAGGCCTCGGCATAGCCGGCATCGCCCGGTGCCAGCACCCGCGGGCTCGCCGCGGAAAGATGGAGCTGGGCGAGGTCGCCACCGGCAGGTGGGGGGCCGATCAGGAAGGGCCGGGTCGCCATCGCCAGCGGGAGATAGGGCGCATCCCAGCGATCACCCTCGAGATAGAGGTTTTCCTCGGGCGCGAAGCCGAACAGCGCGATCGCCTGGAACCCGTCCCGGGCGGGCGTCCGCTGGAACAGGATCGGATAGGCATTCTGCACCTGGCGGAACTCGCTGGGCACCACGAGGCAGAGCTGGACGGCGTCGCCCAGCGCAGCCCCGCGCCGCCGGTCGATACGGACCGCACGGTGATCGTCGATGGTCACGAGCTGTTGATCGTTCATGCGTGGTAATCCCCGTTCCCCGCCGGGGCGTTGGCACGCCGCGCGGCGGGGCGGAAGGGCCTTGCGGCATCGAAGCCGCAAGGCCAGGTCGGTCGTCAGAAGCGGTAGCGCACGCCCACCGTGTAGCGGGCATAGCCCGGCGCAGTGACGCCGACATAACGGTCGGTCCGCTGGTGCGTCCGGCGGCCTTCGCCGGTCAGGTTGATGCCCTCGAAGAACAGGGTCGTGCGCGGCAGCGCCTCCCAGCTCGCGCTGGCATCGATCTGGCCATAGGGTTCGGTATAGCTCGGGTTCGATCCCGCGCCCGACAGGAACTCGGCACGCCAGTTATAGGCGACGCGCGCCTGGATGCCGTTCTTGTCGTAATAGCCGATCACATTGGCCGTATCGCTCAGGCCGACCAGCGCGAACTGGTTGACCGTGGCGGGCTGGTCGTTGCGATAATGCACGTCGCCGTCGACGATCGTGTAGTTGAGGATCATCCCCAGCCCGGTCTCCCAGAAGCTGTGCTGGACGGCGAATTCCCAGCCATGGACATTGGCGGTCTGGTTGTTGTTGACCGGCGTATTGACGGTGAACAGCACCGGCGCGTCCTCGGGCAGGCCGAGGATGTCGCCGGTATAGTTGCCCGGCGTGCCGCCGGTGATCTTCACCGAACCCGGATAGTTGGCGAAGATGTACTGGCGGATGTCGTTCGAGGTCGCGCCCGCGCCGAGCGCTGCCAGCGCTGCCTTGTAGCGCGGGCCGTCGGCGGGGTTGGTCAGGCCGAACACCGGCTTCTTCACCTGGCCGGTGCCGATGAAGTTCACCACCGACTTGTGGAAATAGCCGACCGAGACGTAGCTGTCCGGCTGGTAGTACCACTCGGCCGAGAAATCGAGATTCTTCGACTTGTACGGCAGCAGACCCGGATTGCCCTGGCTGCCGGTGCCGCCATCGACGCGGAACAGCGAGTCGATCGTCTGGCCGCCCTGCAGGCTGCCATAGTCCGCCCGCGCGATGGTGTGGCCATAGGAGGCGCGCAGCTTGACGTTCTTCAGCGGCGATATGTCGAAGTCAAACGAGGGCAGCCAGTTCTGGTACGAACCGCTGAGCGAGGTGTAGTCGCTCTTGCCCGAATAGACGACGTTGAGCTCGTTCGCCGAGACCCATTTGGTGCCCGTGGCGACCGGCACGAGTGCCGAGGAGTCGATCCAGGTCTTCTCGTAGCGGACACCGGCATAGAGGTGCGCCGGGCGGCCGAAGGCGTCGAACTTCACGTTCGCCTGGAGGAAGGGCGCGAGCGTCTTTTCGGAAATGTGGCGATCGACGGTGTACTGCGCCAGGCAGGTGTCGGGCCCCAGCGGCGTGCCGCTCTGCGGCTTCGAGCACATCTTGTAGAGGCGCTCGAGATTGCCGACCAGCGTCTCGAAATTCTTGGTGAAGATCTGCTGGATCAGCAGGCTGCCGTCGGTCTTCAGGCCCGGATATTTGTCGGGGATGGTCGCGAGCGTGAACAGGCTGTCGGGCAGGTCCGAGGCCGGGCCGGCGCCGCCCCAGGTGTTGTTCTGGAGGAAGCCGTACGCCGAGCGAACCTTGTTATCGACATAGGAGATGCCGAAGTCGACGCTGTCGAGCAGCCCGCCATGCTCGTAGCGGCCCTTGAACTGGACCTGATTGATCTCGTCGCGGAACATGCCGTTGCGGAAGGAATTGCCGGTCGCCTGGATGCGCGAGGCGTCGAGCAGGTCGATGCCCGGCTGCATCTTGATCGAGAGCACCGGCATGTAGTGGGTGAAGTCGATCGTCTGGCTCGCCGCGCCGAAGATCGCGGTGCTCACCGAGGTGCTGGTGCCGTATTTGTTGGTCGGGCCCGATTTGGCGATCGAATGGTGCGCGTCCAGCTCGAACGAGAAGGCGCCCTCGGGCTTCCACTGCAGGTTGCCGCCGATCGAGTTGTTCTCGCTCTGGTTGGCGCTGAGGTTGCTGACGTAGGAGACGTCCTTGTTCTCGCTCGCCTTGAACCGCTCGGTGTAGAAGATCGGGCTCGCCACCGCGCCGCCGGTCCAGCTGCTGACGGTGTCGTTGTTGTTGAAATAGACGCCGATGCTGTTGCTGCGCACGGTCACCCGGTTGCGCGAATAGGTATAGTCGATCGTCCCGGTCAGCGTGTCGGACGGCTTGAACTGCAGCACCGCCTGGCCGTTGATCCGCTCGCGCTCGATATCGTTGATGCCGATGCCGGCATTCTGGGGCACGGTGTAGATCTGGTCGCCGGTCGGGCGGTTGGTGATGTTGGCAGCGCGCGGGTCACCCGGCTGGGCGAGTTCGCCCGCCTTGTCCGAACCGGTGCGGCCGTTCTTCCAGCCGACATAGGCCTCGTTGTTGCCTGCCTTGCGCTTCTGGTAGGTGCCGGCGATCAGGATGCCGATGCGATCGTCGAGGAAGCTGTCGCTGACGATGCCCGAGACTTCGGGAGTGATCGGCGTGTTCTTGGCGTTGCTCGAGCTGTCGTACATCCCCGAGACTGCGAAGCTGCCGTGCAGGCCGGGCTTGTCGAGCGGGCGCGGCGTGCGGATGTTGATCGTCGAGCCGATGCCGCCCGATTCGATGTCGGCGCGGCTGGTCTTGTAGACCTCCACCGCGGCGATGCCGTCGGACGAGAGGTTGGCGAAGTCGAACAGGCGCGAGGTCGGCGCGGTGGCGCCGCCGTCCAGCGTCGAGGTCGGCATCTGGCGGCCGTTGAGCGTCACCAGATTGTAGTTGGGGCCGAAGCCGCGAACGGTGACGGTCGAGCCCTCACCGATCGAGCGATCGATCGACACGCCGGTGATGCGCTGGAGCGATTCGGCGAGGTTGGTGTCGGGGAACTTGCCCATGTCCTCGGCGGTGATGCCGTCGACCACGCCCTGCGCGTCGCGCTTCAGCGCCAGCGACTCGCGCAGCGAGGCGCGGATGCCGGTAACGACGATGTCGCCATTGGCTTCGGTTTCGGTGGCGCCGCTCGTGTCCTGCGCCGCTGCGATCCCCGGCATCGCGAGCAGCGCGAGCGCGGATACTCCCGCGCGCCACAGCATCGACCTGCCTGCATGTACCCGTGTCATATTGGCTCCCCGCATGTTGGATGAATCATGGTCCGCCATGATGTGAACGTTCACATACAAACATTCATTACGCGGTCAACAAGTCACATTTTTGTAGTTTTTCGCGGGGGGGATCGTTCTCAGAACTGTCATCTTCGCGCGGCCAAGTTGCAGCATTGGCCGGACCTGCCCGGTGCACCAAAAGCGGCAGGAACGACGTTGGCACGTGCGGCGCCAGCTACTATTCCAGCCGCCGCATGCACGCGCCGACGCCCTCCCTATCCGCCCAAGGCGCCGCGCGGCACTGGCGCTTCCTGCTGCTGTTCGCGCTGGCCAATGCAGGCGGGACGATCGGCTATCTGCCGCTGTTCACGGTGTTCCTGCCGATCAAGGTGGAAGCGATCGCCGGCGCCGACCGGCTCGACCTGTTCACCCTGGTCGCGGCGATCGGCACGGTCGCGGCGATTGCTGCCAATATCGGCTTCGGCTGGCTGAGCGACCGCTCGCTGGCACGCGGGCGCGGGCGTCGGGGCTGGCTGCTGCTCGGCACACTCGGCCTGGCGCTCGCCTATGCCCTGTTTGCCCGTGCCGAGTCGCCGGCCGGTGTCACGCTCGCGGTGGTCGCGGTGCAATGCGCCGCGAATGCGGTGCTGGCGCCGCTGCTCGCGCTGATGGCGGACGAGATTCCCGATGCGCAGAAGGGCTTTACCGGCGGCCTGCTCGCGCTCGCCAACCCGATCGGCGCGGCCACGGCCTGGGCACTGGTCCAGCTCCCCGGCGCCACCGAGCCCCTGCGGCTGGGCCTCCTCTCGCTCGTCATCGCGCTGCTGGTCGCACCGCTCGCCTTCTCCACGGCGCGACGCCTGCCGCCGCAGCCCGCGCCCCTTCCCCGCGGCCAGGCCCGCCGCAACCTCGCCGCAGCCTGGGTCGCGCGGCTGTTGCTCCAGTCGGCGGGCAACGGACTGACGCTCTACCTCTATTATTATTTCGCCGACCTGCCGCCCCGACAGACCGCCGCCGCGGCCGCCGATTTCGTCGGGCGCACACTGGTGCTCGCCTACCTCCTCCCCCTGCCCTGCACGCTGCTGCTCGGCCGCCTCTCGGACCGGATCGGCCGCCGCAAGCCGTTCCTGCTGGCGGCAGCGGCGGTCACCGCAGGTGGGCTGCTCGTCATGGGCCTGGCCGGCACCCGCACGATCGCGGTGGCGGGATTCCTGGTCTATGGCGTCGGCGCGCAATTGTTCATGGCGCTGCACGGCGCCTTCTGGATGCAGGAGATGCCGAGCGAACGCCATCGCGGCCGCGACCTCGGCATCCTCAATCTCACCAACACGCTGCCCGCGCTGGTCGGCACGGCGATCGCCTGGATGGCGGCGACGCCGGGCAGCTTCGCGCCGCTGCTCTTCCTGCTCTCCGGCCTCACCTTGGCGGGCGGGCTGGTGATGCTCGCGGTACGCGAGCCCGCTTAAGGATAGGCGAGCAGCCGCTGCATCGTCGCGCCGGGGCGCGCCGCCGCGCCGGTATCGTTCACCAGATGCGCAATCGTGCCGATCCCGCCGCCGAGCGACATCGTCGTCACATGGTGGAAGCGCACCCCCGGCCGCCCCGGCGCCTCGATCGCGCTTTCGAGCACCACCTGCGGGTTGGTCCGGAAATAGACATAGACGCCCAGCGCTACCGCCGCATGCGCGCGCACCTGGTCGTCGACCTTGTAGGCTGCCCAGCCGCGGGTCGGGCCCGCCATCCAGGCCGACTGGCTGGGCGGATCATAGGGCAGCTCGTTCTGGTAGAAATAGGTCCGCCCGCGCTCGCCCCGCCACCAGGTCTGGTAGCGCTGGAAATGCTCGACGAACAGCGCGTGTGCGGTCACGTCGTCGCCGTTGACCACCAGCCCCTGATCGCCGGTGCTCTCGTCCCAGCCGACATGGACGCGGGTGCCGTCGACATCGCCGTGATCGGCCCGCCAGATCCAGAGATGATCGGCAAGGACATGGTGGCTGTTGATCTCGAGGCAGGTCTCGACCTTGCCGACCTCCACCCCGCCGACGCGGAAGAACAGGTCAGCGAGCAGCACCGGATTGTGGCGATGGTCGCCGGTGCTGCCGCGCGGCCCCACCTGCACCAGCACCGGCGAGCGCTCGGCGCCGGCATCGATCATCAGCCCGGCGATGGTGACGCCGGGCACATCGTCCATCTCGACCACCGCATTGCCCTTTACCGCCTGCAGCGTCGCGAGCCCGATGCCGAGCAGCACGCGGTTGGCCGAAGTCACCCGCAGCGGCGCGTCGAGCCGATAGACGCCCGGCGTGAACAGCAGATGCTGGCCGCGGGCGAGCGCGGCGTTGAGCGTGGCGGCGTCCATGCCCGGCCGCGGGAGGAAGAAATGTGCGATCGGCAACGCGCTGCCGGGTGTGGGCCCGTCGGCCCAGCTCGTCCCCACAGCCTCGCGCCGCAGTGCCGGCACGAACACCGACCAGTGGCCTGCCTCGTCCAGCTGCAGGAACGGCTTCTCACGGAGCAGCGGCACGCGCAGCAACGTCGTCACCGCCGGATCGGGGAAGCTGGTCGCCGGCGCGCCCTGCACGCCCTGGAACATCATGTTCCAGTTCACCCCCTGCCAACCGCCGATCCGGCTGCTGCGGCTATACCATTGCTGCTGGCTGCCGGCGCGGATCGTGCCTTCGATCCGGCAATCGGCGAGAAAGCCGCCGCTCGACGACCCGCCATCGTCGAGCACCAGGTCGCCGAGCATGTGGATCCGCCGATAGGGCGCCGCCTGGGAAACCGCCCAGCGGTCCCAGCCCGCTGGCGGGCGTATGGTGAGGTTCTCGGCGCCGCGCCAGAAATTGGCGAGCGCATCGCCCTTCAGCCAGTCGGCATTGACGCGGACATGTCCGTCGATCGTAACCGCACCCGGCAACTTCCCCAGCCCGAGAACCTGGGTAAAGAAGCCCACCCGCACGTCGGTGGTATAGCGCCCAGGCTTGAACAGAATGGCGAAGCGGCGATCGGTGAAATGCGCGGCTTCCTGCTGCGCGAAGATCGCGTCGATCCGCGCCTGCACATCGCCGCCGGGCATCGACGGATCGATCACCAGCACGTTCGGCCCGAAATCGGGCGTCGTCTCCGCGGTCATCGCTTCCCCCGCCTGTACCGGTAGCGGCACCGCTGCCGCCGCCGCGATCGCCGCCAGCCCGGCATCACCGGCGCGACGGATCACCGTGCGCCGGCTCGCATCGGGCAGGCCGCCCCCCTTGCCTTCGTGCAATCGCTGTCCCCGTCAGGCGAAGTCGAGCTGCACGCGGCCATGCTGGACAATCGCGGTGCGCGCGGTCTTCACCGGCGCCCCCGGCTCGCTGACCGTGTCGACGGTGCGGAACTGCGCCTGCCACTGGTCGCGGGTGACGTCGCACAGCAGATAGCCGCGCCGGTCGTTCATGTATTTCAGATAGGGATTGCGGCCGAGGATCTTGTCGCTGCCCGCGCGGACGTCCGCCCCGTCGCCGCCCGAGCTGATCGAGGTGGAAACGAACTCCACCGCCACCGCGTCGCCCTGGCCAGCGCGGGTGCGCAGCTCGCCGGCATAATTCTGGTGCTCGTCGCCGGTCAGCACCACGACATTGCCGTGGCCGGCAAACTTGGAGAACAGCCGCTCGCGGGGCAGGTCATAGCCGCCCCAGCTGTCCATGTTGCGGATCGGCGCGGGTTCGTCGCCCATGCGGCGATCGAGCGGCATCATCATCACCTGCTGGGCGATCGCGTTCCAGCGCGCCTTGCCCTCGGCGAGGTTACGCGCCAGCCACGCTTCCTGCGTGGTGCCGAGCACCTGCGCATCGGCAGCGCCCCAGCCGGCGCATTTGGCCTTGAAGCCGTCGTCGCAGGGCTGCTCGGTGCGATACTGGCGGGTGTCGAGCAGGTGCAGATCGAGCAGGTCGCCGACGCGGGCGCGGCGATAGGCCTGGATGCCGTCACCATGCGGGATCGAGCTGCTGCGCACCGGCATATGCTCGTACCAGGCCTGGAAGGCAGCGGCGCGGCGGAGCAGGAACGCCTCGGGGGGCGTGCCGTTCTGGTCGCGGTCGGCCACCCAGTTGTTCTGGATCTCATGGTCGTCGAAGGTCGCGTACCAGCCGGTCGCGGCGTGCGCGGCCTGGAGATCCGCGTCGGTCTTGTACTGGGCGTAACGGCGGCGATAGTCGTCGAGGCTGAACGGCTCCTCGCCGACATGCGCGCGGATAAACTTCCGGGGGTTGCCGCCATAGTCGAACGCCACCGGGTTGCCGCGACCCTCGTAGATGTAGTCGCCATAATGGAAGAGAAAGTCCGCCTCCTCCCGCGCGGCATGGGCATAGGCGGTGTAGAGCCCCTGCTCATAGTGCTGGCAGCCGGCGACGAGAAAGCGCGCCTTCGCCACCGAGGCGCCGGCAGCGGGCAGCGTCTTGACCCGCCCCCGCATCGAGCGCTCGCGCCCGCAGGTGAAGCGGTACCAGTAGGGCCGATCGGCCTGCAGCCCACCGACTTCGACATGCACCGAATGGCCGAGCTCCGGCCGGGCCAGCGCCTCGCCCTTGGCAGCGATCGTCTTGAAGGCGGGGTCGGCGGCGACTTCCCACTGCACCGCGATCGGCACCATCGGCATCCCGCCATGCGGCTCGAGCGGCTCAGGGGCGAGTCGCGTCCACAGCACGAAGCCGTCGGCCGCAGCGTCACCCGCCGCGATGCCCAGCGTGAAGGGATAGGCGCGGAACGCCTGCTGCGCGCGGACGATGCCCGGCGCGCCCAGCACCAGCAGCGATCCGGCGGCGCCCAGCAACAGCTCGCGTCGTGTAGTGTGCATCCTTCGTCTCCCTCGCGCGGTGCGGCAGGCACCCCCGCCACCGCCTCAGCGGGGAGATGCAAGCCTCATCCGCTGCGCATGGCAAGCGAAGATGACAGAAATGTGAACGTTCACATCGCCTGGGCGAAATGCGGCGCGAGCACCGCCACCTCGCGCGCGACTTCCCGCCGCAGCGCCGCGCGCATCAGGTTCGACGCACGGACATAGCCGGGCCAGTCGGCGATGACCTGGCGCAGCGTCCAGGTGCCGATATGGCTGCTCGAGGTACCGCGCGAGACGTTGGTCGCATCGCGAAGGGCCTTCAGCGCAGGGTCCGTCGCCCCCGCCGCGATCAGCCGCTCGCACAGCGCTACCACTTCGCGTCGCCGCGCGCTGCTGGCGCGGGTCAGGCGGTAGCGGACCGCCATCACCGCCTTGTCGTCGCAACGGGCGGATCGTGTGAGCTGCTCGAGTTCGTCGAGCGCGGCGAGCATCTGGGCGTGGTGTCGGCGCAGGTCTTCCATCCGGCTCTTATAGGTGGCCGAACCTACTGCAACGTCAACAAAGCTTGTTTCGCCGGGGCTTACTGCGTCCAGTCGAGCATCTCGGCGGTCACCCAGCCATAGACATAGTTGAGGTAGAAGGCCCCGAACAGCACCGCCGAGAGGATCGTGGTGCGCACCACGATCTTCGTCGGATTGAAGCTGTGCGGCGCGCTCGGCGCCTGGCCGGGGACAAGCGGCACGCCCGCCTCCTCGCTGGTTCGCACCCCGAAGGGCAGCACGAAGAACACCGACATCGCCCAGAAGAGCGTATAGATCGCGAGCGCCGACTGCCACTTCATGGGGCGAAGGTTACGCCTCGATCAGCAGCACGTCCACCACCGGCTTCTTGCCGGTGAAGCGCACCGCGACCCGCCGCACCGCGAGGCGCAGCGACTCGCGCAGCTTCTCGCGATCGCGCCAGTCCTTCTTCACCGCCTCGGCAGCGGCATCGGCGGCAGCCTCGATCAGGTCCTCGCGGTCCTCTTCCACCGGCACGCCCTGGACGCGGATCTGGGGGGCGCCGAGCAGCTTGCCCTTGCGATCGATCGCCACCGCGACCGACATCTGGCCGTACAGCGCGATCCGCCGCCGCTCGCCCATCGTCGCGCCGTCCGCCGGCAGGATCACGTCCCCGTCGAGCACGAGGCGGCCGACCGTCGCATGGCCGATCTTCTGCGGGCCGTTGGGCGCGAGACGGATGATCTCGCCATTCTGCTGCTTCACCGCCTTGGGCACGCCCTGTTCGAGCGCGAAGCGGGCCTGTTCGTGCATGTGGCGGATCTCCCCGTGCACCGGAACGATGATCTCGGGCCGGATCCACTTGTACATCTCCGCCAGCTCGGGGCGCCCCGGGTGGCCGGACACGTGCACGAAGGCCTGGCGGTCGGTGATGATGTCGACGCCCTTGTCGGCCAGCGTGTTCATGATCTTGCCGATCGCGATCTCGTTGCCCGGGATCTGGCGCGAGGAGAACACCACCAGGTCGCCCTGGTGGAGCTTGAGCACATGGCTGCCCTCGGCGATGCGGTTGAGCGCGGCGCGGGGCTCGCCCTGGCCGCCGGTCGCGACGATCAGCACGCGCGAGGCGGGCAGCGTCATCGCCTTGTCGAAGTCGATCAGCTCGGGGAAGTCGCGCAGATAGCCGGTCGCCTTGGCAACGCGGATGATCCGGTCGAGCGAGCGTCCGGCGACGCACAGCTCGCGGCCGGTGTCGCGGGCGACCTCGCCCAAAGTCTGCAGCCGCGCCGCGTTCGAGGCGAAGGTGGTGACGAGCACGCGGCCCTTGGCGCCAGCGACCACCTCGTCCAGGCCCTTGCGTACGTCCGCTTCCGAGCCCGAGGCTTCGGGATTGAACACGTTGGTCGAGTCGCACACCAGCGCAAGCACGCCCTTGTCGCCGATCGCAGTCAGTTCCTCGGCGGTGGCCGAACCGCCCAGCGAGGGCGCCTCGTCCAGCTTCCAGTCGCCGGTGTGGAACACCTTGCCATAGGGCGTCTCGATCAGCACCGCATTGCCCTCGGGGATCGAGTGGGCGAGCGGCGTATAGGTGACCGTGAACGGACCGATGTCGAACGGCCCCTCTTCCTTGACCACGTTCAATTCGACACGGTCGTCGATGCCTTCCTCGGCCAGCTTGCCGTGGATCAGGCCCGCGGTGAACGGCGTCGCGTAGAGCGGCACGCCGAGATCGGCGGCGAGATAGGGCAGCGCGCCGATATGGTCCTCATGCCCGTGCGTCAGCACGATGCCGAGCAGGTCGTCCACCCGGTCCTCGATGAACTGGAGGTCGGGCAGGATCACGTCGATGCCCGGATAGCTGGCATCGCCAAAGGTGATGCCGCAATCGACCATCAGCCATTTGCCGTCGCAGCCATAGAGATTGACGTTCATGCCAATCTCGCCCGAGCCACCGAGGGCGAGGAAGAGCAGTTCGTTTCTTGGGGTCACTTAATTTCCTTGCTGGCTGCGTTCCCACAGCATCGCCAAGCCCTGGATGGTGAGATCGGGCTCGATCGTATCGAACACCGATGTATGCCTTTCGAAGAGAATCGCCAGCCCACCCGTCGCAATAACCTTGAGCGGCCTGCCCACTTCGGCCTTCAGTCGCGCGACCAACCCCTCGATCATCGCCACATAGCCCCAATAGATGCCGATATGCATCTGATCGACGGTGTTGCGGCCGACCACGCTGGCGGTATCCGGCGCGGAAATGGCAATACGCGGCAGCTTGGCGGCTGCGGTCACCAGCGCGTCGAGCGACAGGTTGATGCCCGGCGCGATGATCCCGCCCTTATAGGCGCCGCGATAATCGACCACGTCGAAGGTGGTCGCAGTGCCGAAGTCGATGATGATCAGGTCGCCTTCGTGCCGCGCATGGCCGGCGAGCACGTTGAGCGCGCGGTCGGCGCCCAGGTTCTGCGGCTCGTCGACGTCGAGCGCGAAGCCCCATTCGGCATTGCCCTTGCCGGCGATCACCGCCTCGGTCTTGAAGTATTTGCTGGCGAGCACCTCGAGGTTGTGGAGCGCGCGCGGCACCACCGTGCCGACAATCACCCCCGTCACCGCGGCGCGGTCATAGCCTTCGAGCGCCAGCAACTGGCTGAGCCATACCGCATATTCGTCGGCGGTGCGGCGCGGATCGGTGGCGATGCGCCAGCGAGCGCGGATCTCGCCGCCGTCCACCAGCGCGAACACGACATTGGTATTGCCGGCGTCGATCGCGAGCAGCATCGCCCTTCCCTCTTCTTCGTTACAGCAGGAACACGTCGCCCGCGTGAATGGCACGGGTCGCTCCATCGGCCAAGCGCAGGATCAGCGCACCGTTCGAATCCAGCCCGCCGAACAGCCCGTCGAAGCTCAAGCCGTCGGCAAGCCGCGCGGTGAGCGCGGTGCCCTCGGGATGCGCCCTGGCGAGCCAGCGCTCCCGCACCGGCCACATGCCCTCGCCCCGCCAGCGCTCCAGCCAGCGGCCGAAGCTCTCGGCGAGCACCTCGGCGAAAATGTCAGGAGCGACGGTCACGCCCTGCGCGGCAAGGCTCGTCGCGGCGCGGTCGAGCCCCTCGGGCGCCGCCGCCAGGTTGACGCCGATGCCGACCGCGATCGCGTCCCCTGCCCGTTCGAGCAGAATGCCCGACAGCTTGGCGCCGCCGACCAGCAGGTCGTTGGGCCATTTGAGTATAGGCGCAACGCCGAACGCCCGCACCGCCTCTTCCAGCGCGACGGCCGAGAGCAACGCCAGCGTCGCCGGCGACGGATCGGTCGGCCGCACCCGGACCAGCGTCGAAATGTAGAGATTGCCCGCAGGCGAGACCCAGGCGCGCCCTTGCCGGCCCTTGCCGGCGGTCTGGCGTTCGGCCCGGAGCCACAGCCCTTCCCCGGCGCCCGTAAGCGCCAGGGAAAGAATGTCGGCATTGGTCGATCCCGTCTCGGCGACGGTCCGGATCACAGGGGTCAGAACAGCGCCTTCGCCGCGACCAGCGACCAGGTGCCGAGTGCACCGAACAGCACCCAGCCGATCGGCGAGATGACGACCGCACTGATCGCGATCAGCCCGCCCTCGACCAGGTCGGTCTTGCCCGCAAAGGCAGGGGCCGGCTCGTCGAAGTACATCGTCTTGACGATCTTGAGGTAATAGAAGGCACCGATCGTCGAGGCCGCGGCACCCACCGTGGCGAAGGCGATCAGGCCCGAATGCATCGCGGCGATGAACACGCCCAGCTTGGCGAAGAAGCCGAGCAGCGGCGGGATGCCGGCGAGGCTGAACATGAAGATCGCCAGCGCCAGCGCCAGGCCCGGCCGCGTGCGCGACATGCCCGAAAGGCTGGCGATGGTCTCGACCTGCTCGCCCTGCTCGTCGCGCATCTGCAGCACCACCAGGAAGCTGCCGATCGTCATCACGACGTAGATCGCCATGTAGACGAGCACGCTCGCCACGCCTTCCTCGCCACCGGCGGCGAGGCCGATCAGCGCGAAGCCGACATTGTTGATCGACGAGTATGCAAGCAGGCGCTTGATGTTGGTCTGGCCGATCGCCGCCACCGCACCGAAGATGATCGAGGCGAGCGAGGCGAAGATCACGATCTGGCGCCATTCGAGGATCGCAGGACCCATCGCGTCGACCGCGACGCGCACCGCCATCGCCACCGCCGCCACCTTGGGCGCCGAGGCGAAGTACGCGGTGACCGGGGTCGGCGCGCCTTCATACACGTCCGGCGTCCACATGTGGAACGGCACGGCCGAGATCTTGAAGGCGAGACCGGCGAACACGAACACCAGGCCGAACAGCAGACCGGTATGCTGGCTGCCGCTGGCGCCGGCGCTGTAGGCGTCGGCGATGCCGTCGAACAGCGTCGTGCCGGCGAAGCCGTAGACCAGGCTGATGCCGTAGAGCAGAATGCCCGAGGCGAGCGCTCCGAGCACGAAATATTTCAGGCCCGCTTCCGCCGAGCGCGTGTCCCGCCGCATGAAGCTGGCGAGGATATAGGCCGAAAGGCTCTGCAGCTCGAGGCCGACATAGAGGCTCAGCAGGTCGCCCGCCGACACCATCATGCCCATGCCCACGGTCGAGAGCAGGATCAGCACCGGATATTCCGGACGCAGATCCTCGCCCGAGGTGCGCTGGAAGAACTTCGGCGCGACGAGGATCGACACCGCCGCGGCGACATAGATCACCACCTTGGCGAAGGTTGCGAAGGCATCCGCGCGGTAGAGGCCGCCGAACGCGCTGCCGCCCGTCGAGGGCGGACCCGCCAGCGCGATGCCGGCACCGGCGAGCAGCGCCACCGAGGCCCAGCTCACCAGCTTGGTCGATGCCTGGCCGCCCCATGCGGCGACCAGCATCAGGACGATCGAGCCGGCCGCGAGCACCAGCTCGGGCAGCGTCATGAGGAGTTGCGTGGAATAGGACATCAGTGCGCCCCCTCGTGCGCGGAGGCTTCATGGGCGGGTGCCGCCTGCGGCGAACCCGGCGTGGGCTTGGAGTCGCTGATCGACGCGGTGTGCGCGGCGCTGTCGAGGCGCTGCGTCAGCCGCGCGACGTCGGCGCGCATCGGTGCGGTGAAGCTGGTCGGATACACGCCCATCCACAGCACCACGGCGGCGAGTGCCGCGAGCATCGCGACTTCGCGGCCGTCGAGATCCGGCATCGCCTTCACATCGTCCTTGGTCAGGTCGCCCCACACCACCCGACGGAACAGGTATAGCATATAGGCGGCGCCGAGGATGATGCCGGTGGTGCCGATCAGCGCGGTTGCGGTCGAGACCTGGTAGACGCCGGCGAGGCTGAAGAATTCGCCGACGAAGTTGCTGGTGCCCGGCAGGCCGATCGAGGCCATGGTGAACAGCAGGAACAGCACCGCATAGCGCGGCATGTTGATCGCCAGGCCGCCATAGCGGTCGATCTCGCGGGTGTGCAGGCGATCATAGATGATGCCGACGCACAGGAAGAGCGCGCCCGAGACCACGCCGTGGCCCAGCATCACCATCATCGCACCGTCGATGCCGTTCGCGTTGAAGGCGAACAGACCCATGGTGACGATCGCCATGTGCGCGACCGACGAATAGGCGATCAGCTTCTTCATGTCGCTCTGCACGAGCGCGACGAGCGAGGTGTAGACCACCGCGACGCACGACAGGCCGAAGACGACCCACATGAACTGCACCGACGCGACCGGGAACATCGGCAGCGAGAAGCGCAGGAAGCCATAGCCGCCGAGCTTCAGCAGCACGCCCGCCAGGATGACCGAGCCTGCGGTCGGCGCCTGGACGTGCGCGTCGGGAAGCCAGGTGTGGACCGGCCACATCGGCATCTTCACCGCGAACGACGCGAAGAAGGCGAGCCACAGCCAGGTCTGCCAGCTGGCCGGGAAATCATAGGCCATCAGGTAGGGGATCGACGTCGTGCCGGTGGTCAGCACCATCGCGATCATCGCGATGAGCATCAGCAGCGAGCCGAGCAGCGTGTACAGGAAGAACTTGTACGACGCGTAGATGCGGTTCACGCCGCCCCAGATGCCGATGATCAGGTACATCGGGATCAGGCCGCCTTCGAAGAAGACGTAGAACAGGAACAGGTCCTGCGCGGCGAAGGTGCCGATCATCAGCACTTCGGTCGCGAGGAACGCCGCCATATATTCCGGCACGCGCTTGGTGACCGAGAGCCAGCTGGCGCCGATGCAGATCGGCATCAGGAACAGCGACAGCTCGATCAGCAGGAAGGCGAAGCCGTCGATGCCGAGCGCCCAGGAGAACTCGACGCCGCCCATCTTGAACAGCGTGACATGCTCGACGAACTGCCATTGCGGGGCACCGTCGCCATGCTGGAACTGCGTCCACAGATAGGCGCCGAGCGCCAGGTTGACGAGCGTCGCGAGGAGCGCCGTCCAGCGGGCGCCCTGGGCGCCCACGAACAGGCAGAGCACTGCGGCAACCGCAGGCACCGCGAGCAGGACGGAAAGGATCGGAAAACCGGTCATTTGTCCATCACCTCGCAATGACCCAGGTGAGCGCGGCCGTGAGCCCGATCAGCATGACGAAGGCATAGGTGTAGAGATACCCCGATTGCAGCTTGACGGCCCCGAAGCTTCCGAACTGCACCAGGCGCGCCGCGCCATTGGGGCCGAACCGGTCGATCGTCTGCTCGTCGCCGCGCTTCCAGAACAGCCGCCCGATGGCGAATGCGGGACGCACGAAGAGCAGATTGTAGAGCTCGTCGAAATACCACTTGTTGAGCAGGAACAGATACAGCGGACGCACCTGCTCGGCGAAGGCCGCCGGGAAACCCGGCGAAACGATATACGCGAAGATCGCGGTGCCCAGGCCCAGCAGCATCGCCACCGTGGCCGAGAGCTTCACCCACACCGGCACTTCATGCATCGCGTGCATCAGGTGCTCGTTGAAGGCGAGCGCGCCGTGCCAATAGGTCTCGCCCGCGGTCGGCTCGATGAACGCGCCGTGGAAGACGAAGCCGGCCAGCACTGCACCGATCGACAGCAGGATCAGCGGGATCAGCATGACCAGCGGGCTCTCGTGCGGATGGTAACCCGCCGTGCCCTCGGCCTCATGCTCGTGCAACGCATGGGTGCCGTGCGGGGTGTGACCAGCATCTTCCTGCGCCGGCGCATTGGCATGCTCGCTGCCATGGCCGTGCGTGTCGTGCGCATGCTCGTCGTGATGACCATGGCCGTGCGCATCATGCACCGCGTGCTGGATATGCTCGGAAGCGGCCCAGCGCGGCTTGCCGTGGAAGGTGAGGAACACCACGCGCCACGAGTAGAAGCTCGTCAGCAGCGCGACGACCACGCCGACCCAGAACACGCCGGTGTTGCCCGAAGCAAAGGCCGCCTCGATGATCGCGTCCTTCGAGTGGAAGCCGGCGAAGCCGAACGCCACCGGATTGCCGAACAGCGCGGGGATGCCGACGCCGGTGATCGCGAGCGTGCCCGCCATCATCGCCGTGTAGGTCAGCGGGATCTTCTTCCAGAGGCCGCCATAGTACCGCATGTCCTGCTCGTGGTGCATCGCATGGATCACCGAGCCGGCGCCGAGGAACAGCAGCGCCTTGAAGAAGGCGTGCGTGAACAGGTGGAACATCGCCGCGCCGTACGCGCCGACGCCCGCTGCGAAGAACATGTAGCCGAGCTGCGAACAGGTCGAATAGGCGATCACGCGCTTGATGTCGGTCTGCGTGGTGCCGACGGTGGCGGCGAAGAAGCAGGTGGCCGCGCCGATCACCATCACGACGTGCATCGCGACTGCGCTCTGCTCGAACAGCGGCGACATGCGGCAGACCATGAACACGCCCGCGGTCACCATGGTGGCGGCGTGGATCAGCGCCGACACCGGCGTCGGGCCTTCCATCGCGTCCGGCAACCAGGTGTGCAGGCCGAGCTGGGCCGACTTGCCCATCGCGCCGACGAACAGCAGCAGGCAGAGCACGGTGATCGTGTCGAAGCGATAGCCGAGGAAGCCGATCGTCGAACCCGCGTAGTTCGGCGCCGCCGCCAGGATCGTCGGAATGTCGACGGTGCCGAACACCAGGAACACGCCGAAGATGCCGAGCATGAAGCCGAGGTCGCCGACGCGGTTGACCACGAAGGCCTTGATCGCGGCGGCATTGGCGCTGGGCTTGCGGAACCAGAAGCCGATCAGCAGGTAGGACGCGAGACCCACGCCTTCCCAGCCGAAGAACATCTGCACCAGGTTGTTCGCGGTCACGAGCATCAGCATCGCGAAGGTGAACAGCGAGAGATAGGCGAAGAAGCGCGGCTGGTCCGGCTCCTCGCTCATATAGCCCCAGCTATAGAGGTGGACGAGCGCCGAGACGCTGGTCACCACCACGAGCATCACCGCGGTCAGCGCGTCGACGCGCAGTTCCCAGGCGAAGCTCATCGTGCCCGAGGTCATCCAGTGCAGCACCGGGGTGACCGTCGGCGCGGCACTGCCGCTCAGGTAGGAGAGGAAGATCGGCCAGGACAGGCCGCACGCCACGAACAGCGAGCCCGTGGTGACGATCTTGGGCAGCGCGGCGCCGAACGACTTGTTCACGAGCCCCGCAACGGCTGCCGCGAGGAGCGGCAGGAATGTGATGATCAGAATGGACGACATCAGCCCTTCATCCGATTGACGTCGTCGACCGAAATCGTGCCGCGACCGCGGAAATAGATGACCAGGATCGCAAGGCCGATCGCGGCCTCACCGGCGGCGACGGTCAGCACGAACATCGCGAACACCTGGCCGACCAGATCGCCGAGGAACGACGAGAAGGCGACGAGATTGAGGTTCACCGCCAGAAGGATCAGCTCGATCGCCATCAGGATGACGATCAGGTTCTTCCGGTTCATGAAGATGCCGAGCACCCCCATGGTGAACAGGATGGCCGAGACGACCAGATAATGGGTTAGCGAGATCACAGCTCCATCCCCTGCCCGACCGCCGGGTTCATGTTACGGGTGGCGTCCTTGGCGCGGCGGGCGTTCTGGCGCGCAATGTTCTGCGGCCGCACGTCGCTGCGCTTGCGGTAGGTCAGCACGATCGCACCGATCATCGCGACGAGCAGCACCAGGCCGGCGCCTTCGAACACGAACAGGTAGCGCGTGTAGAGCAGCTGGCCGATCGCTTCGATGTTCGGCACGCCGTCCTGCACCGGGGCGACGCGGCGGCCGAGCGCCAGCGTGCCGGCGCTCCAGGCGCCCACCGCGACGATGATCTCGGCGACCAGTGCCAATGCCAGCAGCAGGCCGACGGCGGCATACTTCATCACGCCGGCGCGGAGCTCGGTGAAGTCGATGTCGAGCATCATGACCACGAACAAGAAGAGCACCGCGACCGCGCCGACATAGACGATCACCAGCAGCATGGCGATGAATTCGGCGCCCACGAGCACCATCAGGCCCGCGGCGTTGAAGAACGCCAGGATGAGCCAGAGGACGGAATGTACCGGGTTACGCGACAGGATCGTGCAGGCGCCGGAGACGCACACGATGATCGCGAACAGGTAAAAGGCGAGAAGCTGGATCACGGAATCGGATGGCCCCTTTGAATGGTGCGGCGCTTAACGGTACGGCGCGTCGGCGGCAAGGTTCGCCGCAATCGCGCGTTCCCAGCGATCGCCGTTCGCGAGCAGCTTATCCTTTTGATAAATCAGCTCTTCACGCGTTTCGGTGGAAAATTCGAAATTCGGCCCCTCGACGATCGCATCAACCGGGCACGCTTCCTGGCACAGGCCGCAATAGATGCACTTGGTCATGTCGATGTCGTAGCGCGTCGTGCGGCGGCTGCCGTCGTCGCGCGGTTCGGCCTCGATCGTGATCGCCAGCGCCGGGCACACCGCCTCGCACAGCTTGCACGCGATGCAGCGCTCTTCGCCATTGGGATAGCGGCGCAGCGCATGCTCGCCGCGGAAGCGGGGCGAAAGCGGGTTCTTCTCGTACGGATAGTTGATCGTCGCCTTGGGCTTGAAGAAATACTTCAAGGTCAGGGCATGCGCCTTCACGAACTCCCAAAGAGTCCAGGTGCGGACGAAACTTGCGACGCTCATGCGGGCACTCCAACCCGGGTCAGCATGAGGTACCCGGAAACGAGGAAGACGAAGAGAAGCGACAGCGGCAAGAAGATCTTCCAGCCCAGGCGCATCAGCTGGTCGTAGCGATAGCGCGGGACGGTGGCCTTCACCCAGCTGAAGCAGAAGAAGAAGAACAGCATCTTGGCGAACAGCCAGAGAATGCCCGGCACGGCGTAGAGCGGCGCCCAGTCGAACGGCGGAAGATAGCCGCCCCAGAACAGCGTCGCGTTGAGCGCGCACATCAGGATGACGTTGGCATATTCGCCCAGCCAGTAGAGCGCGAAGGCCATCGACGAATATTCGGTCTGATAGCCCGCGACCAGCTCCGACTCCGCTTCGGTCAGGTCGAACGGCGCGCGCTGCGTCTCGGCCAGCGACGAGATGAAGAACACGATCGCCATCGGGAAGAGCAGCGGATTGACGAAGTTGCCGTTGACAAAGCCGTAATAGCCCTTCTGCGCCTCGACGATGCCGCCGAGGTTGAAGGTGCCTGCCCACAGGATCACCGAGATCAGCACGAAACCGATCGAGACTTCGTAGCTCACCATCTGCGCGGCCGCGCGGATCGCCGAGTAGAAAGGGTACTTGGAATTCGACGACCAGCCGGCGAGGATGATGCCGTACACGCCCAGCGACGAGGCCGCGAGCACGTAGAGCAGGCCGACATTGATGTTCGACAGCGCGACGCCCGCCTGGAACGGCACCACCGCCCACACGATCAGCGCCACCGTGAAGGTGATGATCGGCGCGAGCAGGAACAGGCCCTTGTTCGCGCCCGACGGCACGATGGTTTCCTGCAGGAACACCTTCAGGCCGTCGGCGAAGGACTGCATCAGGCCGAGCGGACCGACGACGTTCGGGCCGCGACGCAGCGCCATCGCCGCCCAGATCTTGCGATCGGCATAGATGATCATCGCGACGGCCAGCATCACCGGCAGCGCGATCACGAGGATGTCGATGACCGTGGCGACGGTCCAGGCCAGCTCGTACGGCAGGCCGAGATAGGTGAACCAGGAGGTCATTCTGCGGCCTCTGCGAAGTCTTCGCCATGGAGCAGTTCGGCCGAGCAGCGCTGCATCGTCGGCGACGCACGGCAGATGGCGTTGGTGAGATAGAAGTCGGCGATCGGATAGGTCACCGGACCCGAAGCCTGGCTGGCAAGCGACGGCGGGTTCCACGCGAATTCGGCCAGACCTTCCTGGCCGAGCGCCGGAACCTCGCTCGCCATCGCGGCGCGCAGCTCGTCGAAGCTGTCGAACGGCAGCGTGCGGCCGAGCTTTTCGGAGAGCGCGCGCAGGATCGTCCAGTCCTCGCGCGCCTCGCCCGGTGCGAACACCGCGCGATCGGCGCGCTGCACGCGACCTTCCAGGTTCACATAGGTGCCCGGCTTCTCGGCATAGGTGGCGCCCGGCAGGATCACATCGGCATGATGCGCGCCCTGGTCGCCGTGGTGGCCGATATAGACCTTGAAGCTGCCGGCGAACTTCGAGAAGTCCACCTCGTCGGCGCCCAGGAAGAAGGCGAGCTTCGGCGATGCCGCGACGATGTCGGCAATGCCGCCCTTCTGCGCATAGCCGAGCATCAGGCCGGCCATCCGCGCCGCCGCGGTGTGGACGACGTTGAAGCCGTTCCACGCCGCCTCGGTCTCGGTCGCGGCGCGCTGGAACGCACCGGCGATCGCGAGCGCGGCGCCATGGCCGTTCTTGAGCGCACCCGGGCCGAGGATCAGCGCCGGCTTCTTGGCATTGTCGATCGCCTGGGCAAGGTTCTCCGGCAGGCTGTTGAGCAGCCCCAGATCGTCGCCGAGCCACTCGACCTTGTAGGTGAGGTCCACCTGCGGGCCGATCGCGAACACCTTGGCGCCGCGCTTGATCGCCTTGCGCACGCGGGTGTTCACCAGCGGCGCTTCCCAGCGCAGGTTGGTGCCGACCAGCAGGATCGCATCGGCCTCTTCGAGCGCCGCGATGGTGGTGTTGAACGCCACCGCCGACAGGCTCGACGTGTCATAGGCCATGCCGGTCTGGCGGCCTTCGAGCAGGTCCGAACCGAACGCCTTCACCAGCGCCTTGGCGGCATACATGGTCTCGGCATCGAGCAGGTCGCCGGCGATCGCCGCGACGCTCGAGCCGGCATTGGCGGCCACGCCCGCAATCGCGTCGAACGCCTCTTCCCACGTCGCCGGGACCAGCTTGCCGTCCTTGCGGACGAACGGGCGGTCGAGACGGCGGCGGACCAGCGCATCGACATGGTAGCGGGTCTTGTCGTGCGCCCACTCCTCGTTCACGTCCTCGTTGATGCGCGGCAGGACGCGCATCACCTGACGGCCGCGGCTGTCGAGGCGGATGTTGGTGCCGACCGCGTCCATCACGTCGATCGACAGGTTCCGCTTGAGCTCCCAGGGGCGATATTCGAACGCGACCGGCTTGTGGGTCAGCGCGCCGACCGGGCACAGGTCCGCGACATTGCCCGAAAGCTCGCTCTTGAACGCCTTTTCGAGATAGGTCGTGATCTGCATGTTCTCGCCGCGATAGATCGCGCCGATATCCTCCACGCCGGCCACTTCCTCGCCGAAGCGGACGCAGCGGGTGCACTGGATGCAGCGGGTCATCACCGTCTTGATGATGGGGCCCATATATTTCTCGGTGACCGCGCGCTTGTTTTCCTCATAGCGCGACTGGCCGCGACCATAGGCGACCGACTGGTCCTGCAGATCGCACTCGCCGCCCTGATCGCAGATCGGGCAATCGAGCGGGTGGTTGATCAGCAGGAATTCCATCACGCCTTCGCGCGCAGCCTTCACCATCGGGCTGTCGGTGCGGACTTCCTGATTGTCGGCGGCCGGCAGCGCACACGAAGCCTGGGGCTTGGGCGGTCCGGGCTTCACCTCGACCAGGCACATGCGGCAATTGCCGGCGATGCTCAGCCGTTCATGATAGCAGAAACGCGGAATCTCCTTGCCCGCGGCCTCGCAGGCCTGGAGCACGGTGGCGCCCTGCGGCACCTCGACTTCGATTCCGTCAACCTTGAGCTTGGGCATTACTCTGCCGCCTCTTGCATGGTTTCGATGCCGCCCGACTTGCGCTCGGTGATCCGGCGCTCGATCTCGGGGCGGAAATGGCGGATCAGGCCCTGGATCGGCCAGGCGGCCGCGTCGCCCAGGGCGCAGATGGTGTGGCCTTCGACCTGCTTGGTCACCTGCTGCAGCGTGTCGATCTCGCTGATGTCGGCGTCGCCGGTGCGCAGCCGCTCCATCACGCGCCACATCCAGCCGGTGCCTTCGCGGCACGGCGTGCACTGGCCGCAGCTCTCATGCTTGTAGAAGTAGGAGAGCCGGCTGATCGCGCGGACGATGTCGGTCGACTTGTCCATCACGATCACGGCGGCGGTGCCGAGGCCCGAGCCGAGCGCGCGCAGACCGTCGAAATCCATCGGGCAGTCCATGATCTGGGCTGCCGGCACCAGCGGCACCGACGAACCGCCCGGGATCACCGCGAGCAGATTGTCCCAGCCGCCGCGAATGCCGCCGCAATGCTTCTCGATCAGCTCGCGGAACGGGATCGACATGGCCTCTTCGACCACGCACGGCTTGTTCACATGGCCCGAGATCTGGAAGAGCTTGGTGCCCTTGTTGTTCTCGGCGCCGAAGCTGGCGAACCATTCGGGGCCGCGACGCAGGATCGTCGGCGCGACCGCGATCGACTCCACGTTGTTGACCGTGGTCGGGCAACCATAGAGGCCCGCACCCGCCGGGAAGGGCGGCTTGAGGCGCGGCTGGCCCTTCTTGCCTTCGAGGCTCTCGATCATCGCGGTCTCTTCGCCGCAGATATAGGCGCCGGCGCCGCGATGGACGAAGACGTCGAAGTCATAGCCCGAACCGCAAGCATTCTTGCCCAGCAGGCCCGCGGCATAGGCCTCGGCGACCGCCGCGAAGAGCGTCTCGGCCTCGCGGATATATTCGCCGCGGATGTAGATGTACGCCGCCCGCGCGCGCATCGCGAAGCCCGCGACCAGCGCGCCTTCGATCAGCAGGTGCGGATCGTGGCGGATGATCTCGCGGTCCTTGCACGAGCCGGGCTCGGACTCGTCGGCGTTGATGACGAGGAAGCTCGGACGCTCGGGCGTCGGGTTCTTCGGCATGAAGCTCCACTTCATGCCCGTCGGGAAGCCGGCGCCGCCACGCCCGCGCAGGCCCGAGGCCTTGATGCGGTCGATGATGGTATCCGGGCCCAGCTCCAGCAGCGCCTTGGTGTTGTCCCACGCGCCGCGCGCACGGGCGGCGTCGAGGTGCCACGACTGGTAGCCGTAGAGATTGGTGAAGATGCGGTCCTTGTCCTGAAGCACCTTAGCGTCCCTTCCCGACCAGCTTCTGTACGAACAGATAGAAGACTACGGCCAGACCGATCAGGACCAGCGTCCCGATCACATTAAATGCAAGCTTGAGCACCCAGCCGAGCACGACGATGCCGCCGATGATGGCCAGGATGGTGACGATGAGGCTGTTGCCCCGCATCACCATTCGCCCCGATAGTCATGGTTCTCGCTGACCATCGCGGTGAGCGTCGTCGGTCCGCCGAGCGGCTCGACGGTGTGGCGGCCCGGCTCCTGCGTGCCGGTTTTGGGGCTCTCGCCCTTGGCCAGCGCGTCGAGGATCGCGAGGGTGCGATCATAGTCGAGATCTTCGAAATTGTCGTCGTTGATCTGCACCATCGGCGCCGACGAGCAATTGCCCATGCACTCGACCTCGGTGAGCGTGAACAGCCCGTCCGCGGTGGTGTGGCCCTTCTTCAGCCCGCGCGACTTGCACGCGGCCATCACGTCGTCGGACCCGCGCAGCATGCACGGCGTCGTGCCGCAGACCTGCACATGGTAGCGGCCGACCGGCACCAGGTTGAACATGGTGTAGAAGGTCGCGACCTCGAACACGCGGATATAGGGCATGTCCAGTTCGCGGGCGACGAACTCGATCACCGGAACCGGCAGCCAGCCTTGCGTGTTCGTCTCGGCACCCACCTGGCGCTGCGCCAGGTCGAGGAACGGGATGGTGCACGACATCTGGCGACCCGCCGGATAGCGCGCCATGATCTCGCGCGCCTTCTCGGCATTGGCCGGCGTCCAGGCGAAAGCGCCCCAGCGCGCGCGCACTTCGGCTTCGTCGGGGAGTTGAGGAGCGTCAGCCATCAGCGGTCACATTCACCGAAAACGATATCCATGGCGCCCAGGATGGCGGTGATGTCCGCCAGCATGTGCCCCTTGGACATGAAGTCCATCGCCTGCAGGTGGCTGAACGCGGTCGGGCGCACCTTGCAGCGATAGGGTTTGTTGGTGCCGTCGGACACCAGATACACGCCGAATTCGCCCTTGGGGCTCTCGGTCGCGACATACACTTCGCCCGCCGGCACATGGTAGCCTTCGGTGAAGAGCTTGAAGTGATGGATCAGCGCTTCCATCGACTGCTTCATCTCGCCGCGCTTCGGCGCACCGACCTTGCGGTCGAGCGTCAGGACCGGGCCTTCCGGCATGTCCTGGATGCACTGCTTGATGATGCGGGCCGACTGGTAGACTTCCTCGACGCGGACCATGAAGCGATCATAGCAATCGCCGCGGGTACCGACCGGGATCTCGAAGTCGACGCGGTCGTACACGTCATAGGGCTGCGAACGGCGGATATCCCAGGGGATGCCGGCGGCGCGGATCATCGGGCCGGAGAAGCCCCACTTGATCGCGTCCTCACGGCTCACCGTCGCGATGTCGACGTTGCGCTGCTTGAAGATGCGGTTCTCGGCGACCAGGCTGATCGCGTCGCCGAACAGCTGCGGCAGGCGTGTGTCGAGCCATTCCGCGATGTCGTTCAGCAGCTTGACCGGAACGTCCTGACGCACCCCGCCGACGCGGTAATAGTTCGAGTGCATGCGCGCACCCGACGCCCGCTCGAAGAAGTTCAGGCAGTCCTCGCGGATCTCGAACATCCACAGGTTCGGCGTCATCGCGCCGACGTCCATGACGTGGCTGCCCAGGTTCAGCATGTGGTTGCAGATGCGGGTCAGCTCGGCGAACAGCACGCGCAGATACTGGCCGCGCAGCGGCACCTCGAGGTCGAGCAGCTTCTCGACCGCGAGCACATAGCTGTGCTCCATCGCCAGCGGCGAGCAGTAATCGAAGCGATCGAAGTACGGCAGCGCCTGGGTGTAGGTCTTGTACTCGATCAGCTTCTCGGTGCCGCGGTGGAGCAGACCGACATGCGGATCGATGCGCTCGATGATCTCGCCGTCCAGTTCGGTGACGAGACGGAGCACGCCGTGCGCCGCGGGATGCTGCGGGCCGAAGTTGATCGTGTAGTTCGCGATCGAGGTATCACCCGTCGCCGGGTCGATATCGCGCTCCATGATCTTGTCGACGGTATCGCTCATTTGTTCTGCCCTTCGCCCTTGGTCGGGACGACGTCCGGATCCTTGGGCTTCTCGCCGGGCTGGTTGCCCGGGTGCGGCTGACCGGCGCCGGTCTGGGCCGGGCTGTCGGTGGTCTTGGTGTCCTTGCCCTGCGCAGCCTGGCTCGCGGCCGGCGTCGCGTCGGCCTTGGCGACCTGCGCGGCGGTAGCCGGCGTCGGTGCGCCCTTGGCTTCGGGCTGCGGCGCCTTCTCGTCGCCGGGGAGGACGTATTTGGCGCCTTCCCACGGGCTCATGAAGTCGAAGTTGCGGAAGTCCTGCGCCAGGCTGACCGGCTCATAGACCACGCGCTTCGCCTCTTCCGAGTAGCGCACCTCGACATACCCGGTCATCGGGAAGTCCTTGCGCAGCGGATGGCCCTGGAAGCCGTAATCGGTCAGGATGCGGCGGAGATCGTCATTGCCTTCGAACAGCACGCCGTACATGTCGTACGTCTCGCGCTCGAGCCAGCCGGCGACCGGCCAGATGTTGGTCACGCTCGGCACCGGCTTTTCCTCGTCGGTGGTGACGCGGACGCGGATACGGTGGTTCCGGGTGAACGACAGCAGCTGGTAGACGACATCGAAACGCTCCGCGCGCTGCGGATAGTCGACACCGGCGATCTCGCTGAGCTGCTGATATTCCAGGCCCGGCGTGTCGCGCAGCGCGAGCATCGCGTCGCACAGATTCTCGCGGACGACGGTGAGCGACACTTCGCCCACGGCATCCTTCGCCTCGACCAGCATGTCGCCGAGCGCGGCCTTGGCCGCCTCGATCACGCCGTCGTTGGCGGCATAGCGGGGAGCCGGCGCCCTCACCGGTCCAGGCTCCCGATGCGGCGGATCTTCCGCTGCAGCTGCATCACGCCGTAGAGCAGCGCCTCGGCGGTCGGCGGGCAGCCGGGGACGTAGATGTCCACGGGCACCACGCGGTCGCAGCCGCGCACGACGCTGTAGCTATAGTGGTAATAGCCGCCGCCATTGGCGCAGCTGCCCATCGAAATCACGTATTTCGGTTCCGACATCTGGTCATAGACCCGGCGCAGCGCCGGGGCCATCTTGTTGCACAGCGTGCCCGCGACGATCATCACGTCCGACTGGCGCGGCGACGCGCGCGGGGCGGCGCCGAAGCGCTCCATGTCGTAGCGCGGCATGTTGACGTGGATCATCTCCACCGCGCAGCATGCGAGACCGAAGGTCATCCACCACAGCGACCCGGTACGGGCCCACTGGAACAACTCCTCGGTAGAGGTGACCAGGAAACCCTTGTCCGAAATCTCGGCATTGATGTCGTTCAGGAAGCCGACGTCCGGGAGGGTTCCCGGCGGGGGCGGCGCCGAAAGCTCTACTCCCATTCCAGGGCTCCCTTCTTCCACGCATAGATTAGGCCGAGCGCCAGCTCGGCGACAAAGATCATCATCGAGATCCAGGCGGTCCAGCCCAGGGTGAACACGCTCACCGCCCAGGGGTAGAGGAACGCCGCTTCGAGATCGAACACGATGAACAGGATGGCGACAAGGTAGAAGCGCACGTCGAACTGGCTGCGCGAATCCTCGAAGGCGGGGAAGCCGCACTCATATTCGGTGAGCTTTTCCGGCGTCGGCTTGTTCGTGCCGGTGAGGCGCGAGACGAGCATCGGCAGGAACACGAACGTGCCCGAGAGCAACAAGGCGATCCCCAGGAATATCAGGATCGGGAGATATTGTGACAGGTCGACCAATGGCCTTCTCTTCTCGCGACTGCGGAATCTTGAGCGGCTTCTAGGACCATGATCCCGGTGCGGCAAGGCCTGGAACCGCTGAGAATCATTCGCAATTGTTAAGCCGCGCTGAACGCGTCCGGCGCGGCTTCAGCCAAGCGTATGAATTCGGATGGAATGCGCCGTTCCGTCGATCGTTGCGGGGACGAACAGGGCACCCGGGCTTCCCCCCGGTACAGGGAGCGCGGGGGCGTTGAGGATCGTCGCCAGCCGCTGGGCGAGGAAGCCGCGCGCGCCCTGCCCTTCCTGGTCGCGCGCGATGATCAGCAGCTTTGCGTCCTCGGGCTCGACGCCCGGCTCGACGCCATAGACCGAGATCGGCGCACCGCGATGATCGGCGAGCCCGCACAGCCCCGAATAGTCCTCGACTCGCGAGGAAAGCCCGCGGAACGGCACCACTTCGCGGATCGCGTCGAGCGGCGTGGCGAGCAGTCGCGCGCCGGTATCGAAGATCAGAAAGGCGTTGGTGGAGGCAGCACCCTCGCGCGCCGCGATGGTCGCGCGGCCCTCCGCCTGGGCGGGCGCACGGCACAAGGCCGCCATTGCCTTGATCGCCGGATCGGCGCGTACCGCGTCGGTGTCCAGCACCAGGTTCTGGCCGCCCGCCGGATCGGTGGCGATGCCCGCGAACAGCGCGCTGCGCGCGGCAAGCCCCGCCGGAACCGGCCCGAACTTGTCGTCGGGGATTCGGGCGACGCTGCGCACGCTCTCGACATGCCAGCCGACCAGTTTGTCGGGCGCGATGCGCAACAGGATGACCGGGCCCGGCGACTCCTCCGGAGTTGCGCCGTCGAGGCCCAGCGTCGCGAGTTGGTCGAAGACGCGGACGTCGCGGCCGAGATAGTTGACGTTGCGCGCCCAGCCGGGGGCCGGAACCGCGCAGCGCCGCAGACTGATCGCCGGCGCGGTGCTCTCCACCAGATGGCTGTCGATCGCGATGTCGACGCCGGCCACCGTCACCAGCACGAACGGCCGCGCGCGGGCCAGCGCCGCACTGTCGGCCTCGCGCGCATGGCAGCGCACCAGCGGCAGATTGGGCATCGCGAACAGCGCCTCGGGATCAAGAATGCCGACGAGATGCGCCTCGCGGACAAAGGCGCGGTCGACGAGCCGCGCGGACCCGCCCGAGTCGACGAGTTCGCGCACTGCCGAGACGGGGATGCGGTACAGGCCGGAGACCGTATCGATCCGGAGCCCGAGCAGCACATCGTCCTTGCGCAGCACTACGATCGTCCCGCCCGTCCCCGTCCGCTCGCCGAAGCCGAGCAACAGGGTGACGTCGACCACCGGGATGACGTCGCCGCGCACCCCGATCGAGCCGATCAGCGCGGGATGGCTGCCGAAGCACGGCCCCATCGCCGCCGGACACGGCACGACCTCGCGCACCCAGTCCACCGGCACCGCCAGTTCGATCCCGCACAGCCGGAGCAGGCCGACGTCGATATGGCGCCGCCCCGCCTCCCCCACCGGTGCGATGAGCTCGGTCCCCATGGCCATGATCAGATCTTGCTGTGGGTGGAGGCCGCGAGTTCGTCGATCATCGCCACTACCTGGCGCGAGGTCTCGCGCTGCGCGCCGACCGACTGGGCGATGCCCGAGATCGCGCCGGTGGTCTTGTCGACACAACCCGCAATGGCCTCGAAGGCTTCGCGCGCCGAGCGCGAGCGCTCGGTCCCCTGGGTAACGCGCTCGCTCGACTCGCCGATCAGCCGGGTGATCTCCTCCGCCGCCGAGGCGCTGCGCTCGGCGAGCTTGCGCACCTCTTCGGCGACGATCGAGAAGCCGACACCGTGCTCGCCGGCGCGCGCCGCCTCGATCGCGGCGTTGAAGGCGAGCAGGTTGGTCTGGCCGGCAAGGTCGCCGATCACGTCGACGATGCTGGAGATCTTCTTCGACGAGGCCGCCATCAGTTCCATCGATTCGATCGTGCCCTCGATCGCGCTGGTGCCGCGATCGGCCGCCGCCTGGGTCTCGCTGGCGAGGCCGGTGGCGCTGCAGGCGCCTTCGCTGATCGTCTTGATCGCCTCGGAGAGATCGCCGACGACGCCCTGCATCTGCTCGGTCTTGGCGGCGATCTTGCGCTCGAGCATCACCTGGTCGGTGACGTCATAGGCATATTTGATCACCCGCGACGGATTGCCCTGCAGGTCGAACACCGGCGAGTAGCTCGCCTGGATGAACACGTCGCGGTCATATTTGCCGATCCGGTGGAAGCGGCCCGATTGCCCCTCGCCGCGCCCCAGCGAGCGCCAGAAATCGCCATATTCCTTCGACTTGAGATGCGCGGGATCGACGAACATCGAATGGTGCCGCCCCTGGATCTCGCGCAGGGTATAGCCCATGGTCGAGAGGAAATTCTCGTTCGCGGTGAGGATCTCGCCGTCGAGGCTGAATTCGATCGTGGCGAGGCTGCGGTCGACCGCCTGGGCGCGGCTCTTGCCCTCGATCGCCGCCTTCTTGCGTTCGGTGATGTCGTGCGCGAACTTGACCACCTTCACGACGTTGCCGAGGCCATCGAAGATCGGATTGTAGGTCGCGTTGAGCCAGATCTCCTCGCCGGCCTTGTTGCGGCGGCGGAAGTCCCCGGCGATATATTCGCCATGCGCCAGATCGGTCCAGAAGCGCGCATATTCCTGCGAATGCACCAGCTCGGCGTCGCAGAACATCTTGTGGTGCTTGCCCACCACGTCCTCGCGACGATAGCCCGTCGCATTCAGGAAATTGTCGTTCGCCTCGAGGACCATGCCCTCGGGGGTGAATTCGATCACCGCCTGGGCGCGGTTGATCGCGGCGACCTTGCCCTCGGCGTCGGCAGCACGCTGCGTCTGCTCGGTGATGTCATAGGCGTATTTCACCACCTTGATCAGCTTGCCATCGACGTCGACGATCGGGTTGTAGGTCGCCCGGATCCACACCCGGCGACCGTCCTTTCCGATCCGCGGAAAAATGCCGGCCTGGAACTCGCCCGCCGACAGCGCACGCCAGAAATTGGCATAGTCCTCGGTCTTCACATAGTCCGGATCGCAGCAGGTGCGGTGGTGCTTGCCGATCAGCTCGCTGCGCTCATAGCCCATCATCTGGAGGAACATGTCGTTGGCGGCAACGACATGGCCGCTGGTGTCGAACTCGATCACGGCTGTTGATCGGTCGAGCGCCGCAAGCTTGCCTGCCGCTTCGGCGCTCTCGGTCTGCGACTTGGTCACATCCATCGCGAACTTGACGATCTTCACCGGCAACCCCTGATGGTCGAGGATCGGGTTATAGGTCGCCTGGATCCAGCGATCGCTGCCGTCCTTGGCCACACGCTTGTACAGGCCGCCGTCGAACTCACCGCGGCCCAGCCGCTCCCAGAACTGGCGATAGGCAGGCGAACGGGCATGTTCGGCCGTACAGAAGATGCGATGGTGCTGGCCGATCAGCTCCTCGGCCTTGTAGCCGAGCAGGTCACAGAAATTCTCGTTGGCGCTGAGCACGCGGCCCGAAAGATCGAACTCGATCATCGCGGTCGCACGGCTGAAGGCGTTGAGCACGCTGCGGTTCAGCGCCGCCTCGATCTGCGCGCCGCGCACGTCGCGGGCGATCAGGACGACGCTCTTCACCGCCCCCTTTTCGCCTTTGATCGGCGCATAATGGCCGGCAAGCCAGGCATCCTTGCCCTCGCAGCCGTTGCGGCGGGCGGTTTCCTCGATCGTCTCGCCGGCGCGCAACCGCTCCCAGAAGGCGGCATAGGCCGGGCTGGCGGCATAGTCGTCGTCGCAGAAGTAACGATGGTGCTCGCCGACCACGGTTTCGAGTACGCAGCCCATCGCGTCGAGGAAATGCTGGTTGGCGCGGGTCAGGATCCCGTCGGGGCTGAACTCGGCAACCGCGTAGAGGCGATCGAGCACGGAGCCCACGTCATGGCAGAACGCCTCGTCCGATGCCTCTCCCCGACGCCCCTTGCCGAGGCCGCCCACTTCCATGTTCATGCGCCGTTCGTCCCAGTTCGCCCCGGCTTGATGGCCGAAGGCGTTTTAAGGAACTTATAGGGCGCAAATCCTCGGAAACGGCCGGGAAATAAAGTTAATTTCCCGGCTCCGTAGTCGTACGGAAAGCGTCAGCGCAGCGCGTTGGCGACCAGCTTGTGCAGCTTGGAATGGAGCCCGTCATTGGCGGCGAGGAACTGGTTGCGCTGCATCGCCATGTCCTGGCCGCGATAGTCGGTGACGAAACCGCCGGCTTCCTTGACGAGCAGCATCCCCGCCGCCACGTCCCAGGGCTTCAGGTCCGATTCCCAATAGCCGTCGAAGCGCCCCGCCGCGACCCAGGCGAGGTCGAGCGCCGCCGAGCCGAGCCGGCGAATGCCCGCCACTTCGGGCGCCACCGCGCCGAAGATGCGGCTCCACTCGGCGAAATTGCCATGGCCCATGAACGGGATGCCGGTGGCGATCAGCGACTCCGAAAGGTCGCGCCGCGCGGAAACCCGCAGCCGCTGGTCCTGCAGCCAGGCGCCACGGCCCTTCTCCGCCCAGAAGCTCTCGTCGGTCAGCGGCTGGTAGACCAGGCCGTGGGTGATCTCCGGCTTGCCTTGGGCACCGTTCGGATCCTCGACGGCAATGACGATCGAGAAGTGCGGGATGCCATGGAGGAAGTTGGTGGTGCCGTCGAGCGGGTCGACGATGAAGCGCGGCTTGTCCGGATCGCCCGGCAGCTCGCCGCCTTCTTCGGCGAGGATGCGCCAGTCGGGACGCGCCTTGCGCAGTTCCTCGATCAGTGTCTGCTCGGCGCGCTTGTCGGCCATGCTCACGAAGTCGGCCGGGCCCTTGCGGCTGACCTGCAGGTGCGTGACCTCGTTGAAGTCGCGACGCAGGCGCGGTGCCGCCTTGCGTGCGGCACGGTCCATGACGGTGAGAAGGCCGGAATGCGCTGCCATATCAATCTCTCTCCCTGCCGCTGTTGCGGGGGACTAAGGAAGGCCTGACCCGAAAACGGGAAAAGGGGACGCAGGCCTGCCGTCCCCTTCCCTTAGCATGTTCGGCCGAAGCCGGCAGATCAGTCCGCGCGGCGGACGTAGGTCTGCTCGTACACGTCGACGACGATGCGCGTACCCGATGCGATGTGCGGCGGCACCATGATGCGCACGCCATTGTCGAGCACGGCCGGCTTGTACGAGGACGAGGCCGTCTGGCCCTTCACCACCGCATCCGCCTCGACGATCGTCGCTTCGATCGTGTCGGGCAGCTGCACGCTGATCGGCTCTTCGTCATAGAGCTCCATCAGCACGTCCATGCCGTCCTGCAGGAAGGCCGCGGCGTCGCCGAGCAGGTCGCGCGGCAGCGTCGTCTGATCGTAGGTTTCCTTGTCCATGAACACGAGCATGTCGCCTTCCGGATACAGGAACTGGAAATCCTTGGTGTCGAGGCGCACGCGCTCCACGGTCTCGGCCGAGCGGAAGCGGACGTTGTTCTTGCGGCCGTCGCGCAGGTTCTTGAGTTCGACCTGCATATAGGCACCGCCCTTGCCGGGCTGGGTGTGCTGGATCTTGACGGCGCGCCAGATGCCGCCCTCATATTCGATGATGTTGCCGGGACGGATGTCCACGCCGCTGATCTTCATGGATCGTGCCTGTATGTGAGAAAGAGCTGAGCGGCGCCCTTTAGCTCCGCCCGGGCTTTCCCGCAAGCAGCGGATAGGGGTCGATATTGGTGCCCTGCCACCAGCCCTCGCCTGGCGCCATCCGCTTGACCTCGAAATGGAGGTGCGGTGCCCCGCCATCGGCGCTGCCGCTGTCGCCCACGGTGGCGATCGGCTGGCCCCGGCGGACGGTGGCGCCCTCTGCCACGCCGATCGTATCGAGATGCGCATAATAATGCACCGTCCCGCCATCGGACGTCCGGACGTAGAGCGTATGGCCGCCGAGATCGCTCTCGAACCGCTTCTCGACCGTGCCGGAAGCGGCGGCAAGCACCGGCGTGCCCTTGGCCGCGAGGATGTCGATCGCGTGATGCGCGCGGGTGCCGTCGCCGCGCGGCTCGCCCCAATCGTCGCTGAGCGCCGTGGCGGGCACGCCCTGCACGGGGATGACCAGCCCGGAGGCGCCCGGCGCGGCTGCGGGCTTGGGGGCCGCTGCCGGGACGCGTGGCGTCTGCCCCGCCGGCAGGAACCGCACGCGCGACACCAGCAGCGCGAGCAGCGCCACCGCCACCAGCCCCGCGATCAGGCCGAAGCGCCGCATGCTCTTGCTCCGAACGCTAGCGGCAGAAACGCACCGCCCTCCCCAATACCGTCATCCCGCCGGAAGCCGGGATCCATTGGGGTCACCGCTGCAGCTCCAGCCTCACCCGACAGGCGAATGGATCCCGGCTTCCGCCGGGATGACGATCGGGGAACGGAGCGGGCATCCGCGATGCGCACGGCGCTATTCCTGGAAGAGCGCCGGGGTGCCCGGCTTCACCATCAGCGCGACACGGGCGGCATCCCAGTTGGTCAGGCGGATGCAGCCATGGCTTTCGGTGCGGCCGATCGTCTGCGGCTCGGGCGTGCCGTGGATGCCGTAATGCTCCTTGGACAGGTCGATCCACACCACCCCGACCGGTCCGTTCGGCCCCGGCGGCAGCATCGCCGGATCGTCGTCCTTCTTGGCATCCCAGAACAGCTTCGGATTATAATGGAACTTGGGATTGGTATCCACACCGTTGATTTTCCACCGACCGATCGGCAGCGGATCATGCTCGCTTCCCATTGTGGCGCTGAACTGCGCGACCAGCCGGTTGCCGCTGCCGTAGATCTTCAACACGCCCTCGGACTTGTCGACGACGACATGATCCGCCCGGGGCTGGCGCGGATCGACGTTAAGCATGTTGAGGGTCTGGCGCCATTCGGGCTTCCAGTCGGCGGGGTAGTCCCGCGAACCCGGCAGCGCGTTGGGCAGGCGCAGCATCGTGCCGGTCTGGATCGTCGTCACGCCGGGATTGAGCGCGGTGATGACCTCCGGCGTGGTGTGAAACATCTCCGCCAGTTTCTCGAGCGGATTGCGATAGCCGAGCGTCTTCAGCTTGCCCTGCTCGGGCAGGTCCTTGGGGATCGGATCGACGAACGGCCCCTGCATCGTCGTCGCGCCGACCGCGAGCGTCCGCACCGGCCGCAGCGCGCGATACTGGTGGAGCACCGCCAGCGTCGCCGGATCGATCACCCCGGTCACCTTCAGCCCCCGCGCTTCCTGCAGCCCGCGCACCGCCGCGGTCAGCGACTGGCCCGCGCGCCCGTCGAGAATGCCCGGCCCGAAGCCGAGATGCTCGAGGATCACCTGCGCATGGAGGATGTTGCGGTCGACCGGCGGCTTGGGGCTCGGGGCTTGCGCCATGGCGGGCGCGGCGAACAACGCGGCAACTCCGAACACCCATTTCCGCATGCAGCCTCTCCCGATCCTTCACCTGATCCAGGCTAAACGTTCGCATGCGCCTTGCGGTTGCCGCTGCGGGCCAACCCCGATAGACAAGCCGCGTTTCGCATGCCCTTATCGACGCGATGCGGGGGATTCTTTCAGAAGCGGAACAAGTGCTCGGCTCGCCGACACGCAACCTGGTTTCGATCCTGCTGTTCGTCCTCGCGGTCGCGGTGCTGGCGACGATCGGCTACATGGCGGCGGGCTGGAGCTTCGTCGACGCGAGCTACATGGTCGTGCTGACCATCTACACCGTCGGCTATGGCGAGATCCGGCCGATCGACACCCCCTATCTCCACGCGCTGACCATGGGGACGATGGTGCTGGGCTGCACCGGCATGATCCTGCTCACCAGCGCGCTCGTCCAGTTCTTCACCGTGCTGCAATTGCAGAGTATTTTCGGAGCAACCCGCATGCAGAGCCGCATCGACAAGCTCGCCGACCATGTCGTGATCTGCGGCTATGGCCGGATCGGGCTGATGCTCGCCCGCGATCTCTCCCGCGCCGCCGTGCCGGTGGTGGTGATCGAGCGCGGCCCGGAAAAGCGCGCCGAGGCGGAGGCGGCGGGGCTATGCACCCTCGCCGGCGACGCGACCGAGGAGGAGGTGCTGATCGCCGCCGGCATCCAGCGCGCCCGGGCACTGGCGACGGTGCTGCCCGACGATGCCGCGAACGTGTTCATCACGCTGAGCGCACGCAACCTCAACGCCGGACTGGAGATCATCGCCCGCGGCGAGGCGCCGACCACCGAGCGCAAGCTGATCCATGCCGGGGCGGACCGCGTCGTCTTCCCCACCCATATCGGCGCCGAGGCGATGGCGCGGATGATCCTCTACCCGCACAGCCAGCAGGTGCAGGGCGATGTCGAGCTCGCCCGGCTGCGGCGCGAGCTCGGCGCGCTGGGGCTCGAGGTCGAGCTGATCGAGGTCGCCAGGGGGGCGACCATGGACGGGCTGCGCATCGAGGAAGCCGAGCGCCGCGCCGAAGGCAGCGTGTTCATCGTCCAGATCGACCGCGCCGACGGCCGCTCGATCCCCCGCCCCGCCCGCGACGAGCGGCTGGAGGCGGGCGACAAGGCGGTAGTGGTGATGCGCGACGTGGCCGCCGGCGCGCGGGCGCTGTTCACGTCGCGGGCGGAGATCCGTGCCGGGCGGAACAAGTTTTGAGGGGGTGGCGGAGGATGACGCCTAAGCCCCCCCCTTCAGGGGCGGCAGGTGAACCGCGCCCCGCGCGGTTCAGGTCATGCCGGGGCATGACCGACCTGATGCTCCAAGGAGGAGGGGCTAAGATCAAGCCTTCCCCTTCAGCCTCCCTTCATCTCCCCCAGCCTAAGGCGCAACGATGGCGACACCCTCCCCCCGCACCCACCGTCTCGCCTGGAAGCGCTGGGTCGCCGCCCTGCTCGCGCTGCTCGCCGCGATCGCCTTCGGGGTCTATTGGAGCGCCGGCTTCCTCGATCGTGATCCCGTCCACCTCTACGGCATGCCCGAGCACCCCGGCACCGCGCCGGTCGCCGCGGTGTTCCTGTCGGGGGACATGGGGCTTCGCTACGGCATGGGTTCCTATGTCGTCGAGGCACTCGCCGGGGCCGGGGTGCCGGTCTATGCGGTGGCGAGCTCGACTGCCTTCGCCCGGCAAAAGACCCATGTCGAGGTGCAGGCGCTGCTGATCGACGCGATCCGCGAAGCCCGGCGCCGCTCGGGCGCGGCCAGGGTGATCGTCATCGGCCAGTCCTTCGGTGCGGACATGGCCCGGGTCGCCCTGGCGTCGCTCCCGCCCGCGCTCCGCGCCCAGGTCGCGGCGCTGGTGCTCGTCGTGCCCGGCACCGACGCCTATTTCCGCGCCGATCCGCTCGGCTTCGCCTATATCGGCGCGCCCGATGCCGACGCCGCCTCGGCGCGCGCGCTCGACTGGCTGCCGGTCACCTGCATCCGTGGGCAAGACGAGACCGACAGCCTGTGCCCCACCCTGCTCGCCCCCAATGTCCGCCGCATCACCCTGCCCGGCGGCCATTTCCTCCGCATGGACCATGACCTGCTGGTCCGCACCGTGTTCGCCGCGCTCGCCCCCGTGCTCGGCACGCATCTGGACGCGCCTGCGCCATAATCGTTTCCCTCGATTGCCCGGCGGCGCTCGCCCGGAGTAAGGCGACCGGGCGCACAGGAAAGGCGCCGTCGGGGGAGTTGGATGCAGATCGCCGAAATCGACGTGCCGGAGGACGCGCCGTCGACCGCATTGGGTCCGCTGGCCTGGCTCGCGCGCCATCGCCGGCCGCTGCTGATCCTGATCACGCTGGCGCTCGCCGCATTGGCCTTCGAGGCGGTGCGCACGATCCTCACCGAGGTGCATCTGCGCGACGTGCGGCACGCGCTGCACCGGATCGAACCTGCTCGGCTGGCGGCGGCGCTGGCGCTCACCGCCGCCTCCTATCTGGCGCTTACCCTCTACGACTGGTTCGCGGTGCGCGCGATCGGCCAGCGGCTGCCGTGGCGGACCGCGGCGCTCGCCTCGTTCACCAGCTACACGATCAGCCATAATCTCGGCCTGTCGCTGCTCACCGGCGGCACGGCGCGGCTGCGGGCGTACGGCGCGGCGGGGCTCGACTTCGCCGATGTCGCCCGGATCACGCTGATCGCCAGCGCCACTTTCTGGAGCGGAGTGTTCGCGGTGACCGCCATCGCGTTGCTCGCCGCGCCGGCGCCGCTCACGCTCTTCGGCCAGACGCTGCCGCTGGCGCTGCTCCACGGCGCGGGGCTGGCGGTGCTGCTCGCCTTCGCCGCGCTGTTCGTGGCCCGCGCCCGCGGATTGGCCGAGCTGCGCCTCGGCGTCGCGAGCCTGCCGCTGCCGCCGGTGCCGCTGATGGCGGGCCAGATCGGCACCGCCGCGATCGACCTCGCCTGCGCGTCGGGCGCGCTGTTCGTGCTGATCCCCCATGCCGATCCCGCGCTGATCGGCAGCTTCTTCCTCGCCTATGCGCTCGCCCTCGTGATCGCGCTGGTCACCCATGTGCCGGGCGGGATCGGCGTGTTCGAGGCGGTGATGCTGGCGCTGGTGCCGATCGGCCGCAGCGGCCTGTTCGCCGCGCTGCTGCTCTACCGATTGGTCTACTACCTCCTCCCGTTGCTCGTCGCCGGCGCGCTGCTCGTCGGCATCGAGGGACGACGGCTGCGCCGTCCGATCGCGACGGGGCTCAGCGTCGCGCACCGGATCGGCCAGGCGCTGGTACCGCCGCTGCTCGCCTTGCTCGTGTTCGGCGGCGGGCTGGTGCTGCTCGTCTCCGGCGCGCTGCCGCCGGCGCATGGCCGGATGCACCCGCTCCACGACATCCTGCCGCTGCCCTTCGTCGAGGGCTCGCACTTCGCCGCGAGCCTGGTCGGCACCGCGCTGCTGCTGATCGCCCCCGCCGTGCAGGCGCGGCTCAAGAGCGGCTTCTACGCGGCGCGGCTGCTGCTGGTGGCGGGCGCGGTGTTCTCGATCGCCAAGGGCATCGATTACGAGGAAGCGACGGTCTTGTTGATCGTCGCCGGGCTCCTCCAATATGCCCGCCCCGGCTTCTATCGCAGCGCCGGAATCGGCTCCGCCCCGGTCGCGCGCTGGTGGTGGGCGGCGGCGCTGATCGCGCTGCTCTTGAGCGCCTGGGCCGGCTTCTTCGCCTACAAGCGCGTGCCGTATAGCGACGATCTTTGGTGGGACTTCGCCTGGCGCGGCAACGCGCCTCGCTTCCTGCGCGCGACGCTGGGCGCGACGATGCTGCTGGTCGGCTGGGCCTTCTGGCGGCTGATGTCCGCCGCCCCGCGGGTCCGCGAGCACCAGGCGCTCGACCCGCAGGTCGCCGCGCGGGCGATCGCCGCCACCAGCCGCGCCGACGCGATGCTGGCCTATACCGGCGACAAGGACTTCCTCGTCTCCACCGCGGGCGACGCCTTCCTGATGTACCGCGTGCAGGGCCGCACCTGGATCGTGATGGGCGATCCCGTCGGCCCCGAGGAAGCCTGGTCCGAGCTGATCTGGGAAATCCGCCGCCGCTGCGACGCCGCGCGGGGGCGGCTCTGCCTGTTCCAGGTCAGCGCGGCGATGCTGCCTTTGGTCGTCGAGCTCGGCCTCCAGCCGCTCAAATATGGCGAGGAGGCGGTCGTCGATCTCCGCCAGGGCTATGACCTCAAGGGCGGCCAGTTCAAGTCGCTGCGCTATTCGGTGAAGCGGGCGACCAGCGAGGGGCTGGTGTTCGAGGTGGTGCCCGCCGCGCAGGTGCCTGCCCTCCTCCCCGAACTCCAGCGCGTCTCCGATGCCTGGCTGGCGGACAAGCCGGGTGCGGAGAAGCGCTTCAGCCTCGGCCGCTTCGATGCCGACTATCTTGCGCATTTCGACTGCGCGGTGCTGCGGCTGGAGGGCGCGGTCGTCGCCTTCGCCAATCTGTGGGAGACGCCCAACCGCGAGGAAATCTCCGTCGACCTGATGCGCCACCGGCCGGACACGCCCTATGGCGCGATGGACCTGCTGTTCGTGCGGCTGCTGCAATATGGCGCGGCAAAGGGGTTTCAGCGCTTCAACCTCGGCATGGCGCCGCTCTCCGGCCTCAAGCCCGGCCCGCTCGCGCCGATCTGGTCGCGGCTGGGGGCGGCGGTCTACGGCCATGGCGAGCGGATCTACGGCTTTTCCGGACTACGCGCGTTCAAGCAGAAATTCGGGCCGAGCTGGATCCCGCGCTATATCGGCACCACGCCGGGCGTTTCCGTCCCACGGGCGCTGATCGATGCGACCATACTGATCGGCGGATAACCCCTTGGGTTCCAGGCCCCGCACCCCACATGCGGCGGCGTAACCAGGGAGACACGCATGGACCTCGCATTTCTCGGGCTCGGACAGATGGGGATCGGCATGGCGGGCGCATTGCTCGATGCCGGGCACACGCTCACCGTCTGGAACCGCTCGCCCGACAAGGCCGAACCGCTCACGACACGCGGCGCCCGCCTCGCCCGCACGCCCCGCGAAGCCGCCGACGGCGCGCAGGCCGTGCTGACCATGGTGGCGGACGACGCCGCGCTGGAGGCGATCCTCGAGGGCGAGGACGGCATCCTCGCCGGCATGGCGCCGGGCGCGCTGCATCTCTCGCACAGCACCATCGCCGTCGCCACCGCCGACAAGCTGGCGGAACGCCATGCAGCGGCAGGCCACCGCTTCGTCTCGGCACCCGTGTTCGGCCGCCCGCCGGTCGCCGCGCAGGGCAAGCTCGCCATCGTCGCCGCAGGGTCGCCCGAGGCGATGGAGGCCGCTGCGCCGATCCTCGACGCGCTCGGCCGCGTCACCTTCCCGATGGGCGACAAGCCCTCCGCCGCGAATCTGGTGAAGCTCGCCGGCAACTTCATGATCATGGCGACGGTCGAGGCCTATGGCGAGGCGATGTCGCTCGGCGAGAAGGGCGGCGTGGCGCGCGAGAAGATGCTGGAGGTGTTCTCGGGCACGATCTTCGACGGCGCGATCCACAAGGTCTATGGCCCGCCGATCGCCGAGCGCCGCCACCGTCCCGCCGGCTTTGCCGCACCGCTCGGTCTCAAGGACATGCGCCTCGCCGGGGAAGCAGCGGAGGCGGTCGGCGCGAAGCTGCCGCTGCTCGACCTGGTCCGCGCGCACCTCACCGAGACCGTGAAGACCGAAGGCAGCGACGTCGACGTGACCGCGCTGGCCGAGACGATCGCCAAGCTGTGACACCTTTCCCTCTCCCCTTGTGGGAGAGGACTGCCCTCGCGACGATGGACAGCAGCTTCGCAAGGCCGTTGTCATTCCCGCGAAGGCGGGAATCCATTTGCCAGGACGCTGGGGGCAGGAGCCGCAGCTTCAGCGCCAATGGATCCCCGCCTTCGCGGGGATGACGGGGTATTGGAGTGCAGCCGGGCCCCTCATCTATCGCGCCAGGGGAGAGGGAAATAGGACGGACGCCCTTCCCCCTCGCCCCGAACGCGCGTACAATTCCCATATGATCACTCGGCTTTTCCTCGCCCATCCGCGCAGCGTCGGCGAAAGCTATGGCGAGCATGCCGCCACCGCGGCCAGGTTCGGCGTGACGATGATGGTCGGCGGGGTCGCCTGCATCGTCCATGCGGTGCTGCCCTTCCTGTTCGTCCGCACCGCGAGCGACTCGGTGAAGCGGCTCTACGCCCAGATGGAGGCGCGCCAGCCCGCCTTTGCCGGGCAGCAACCCGCCTTCCGCCGGCCCGAGTGGCAGCTCGACTACCAAATCTGACGCCGGCATCGGGGGAGCCGCACCCATGATCGAACACGTCGCCATCATCGGCGCGGGCTTTTCGGGCACGCTCCAGGCGATCAACCTCATCCGCCACGAGGGCCCGCGCGCCACGCTGATCGAGCGGGCGCCGGTGGCGGGCACCGGGCTCGCCTATGGTGCCGCCCATCCCTCGCACCTGCTCAACGTCCGCGCCGCGAACATGAGCGCCTTCCCGGACGATCCCGGCCATCTCGTCCGCTGGCTGGAAGCGCGCGGCGTTGAGCATGCCGCGGCCAGCTTCGTGCCGCGCCGCGTCTATGGCGAATATCTGCGCGAGATGCTGGACGAGGCGCTCGCCCGCTATCCGGACCGCCTGCGCCTCGTCCGCGGCGAGGTGGAGGACGTGACCTTCGATGCCGACGGCGCGACGCTCCAGCTGTCGGACGGCACGCTGCGCGCCGATGCCGCGGTGCTCGCGGTCGGCAACCTGCCGCCGCACGATCCGCCCGGGCTCGATCCCGCGACGCTTTCGAGCGCGCGCTACAAGGGCGATCCCTGGGACCCGAGCGTCCCCGAAGGCCTGTCCGACGGCGATACGGTGCTGGTGATCGGCACCGGCCTCACCATGGTCGACGTGGCGCTGCTGCTGGAGGCGCGCGGGTTCGGCGGCAAGATCGTCGCGGTTTCCCGCCGCGGCCTGCTCCCTCGCCCCCACGCCGCGGGACAGGACTGGGACAAGATCCGCGAACGCCCGCGCACCAAGGCATCCGAACTGGTACGCACGGTGCGCGCGCGGGCCGAGCAGATCGGCTGGCGCAACGCGGTCGACGAGCTTCGCCCCTTCACCCAGCCGATATGGGCCAATGCCAGCGAGGACGAGCGCGCCCGCTTCCTCCGCCACTTGCGCCCCTGGTGGGACGTCCACCGCCACCGCCTCGCGCCCGAGGTCCATGCCCGGCTCCAGGCGCTGATCGATCGCGGCCAGCTGGCGGTGCGCGCAGCCAAGACGCTGGGTTTCGCCGAAGGCCCGGAGGGCATCGCCGTCACGCTGCGCCCGCGCGGGCAGGACGCGCCCGAGACGATCCTCGCCCAGCGCATCGTCAACTGCACCGGCCCGCTCGGCGACCTCGCCCGCAGCCGCGAGCCGCTGCTCCAGCGCCTCGCCGCCCGCGGCGTGATCCGTCCGGACACCGCCCATATCGGCATCGACGTCGACAACCAGGGCCAGACCATCGCCGCCGACGGCACCGCCAACGCCAATCTCTACGCCCTCGGCCCGATGACCCGCGGCGCCTTCTGGGAGATCGTCGCGGTGCCCGATATCCGCACCCAGACCTGGGCGGTCGCGCGCCGCCTCTCCAACGCGCATTGGGTCGGCGGCGAGGGACTATGACGAACTGGTAACATTTGACACTAAATCCGATAATGCGGTATCAGGTCGTCCATGACCGATACCGCCAATCCGCTCGGCCTCAACGGCTTCGAGTTCGTCGAGTTCACCTCGCCCGATCCGGACGCGATGGCGCGCCAGTTCGAGCAGCTGGGCTTCGTCCCCACCCATCGCCACCCGCGCAAGAACATCACCCGCTACAAGCAGGGCCGCATCAACCTGATGCTCAACCGCGACGATGCCGGCCGCGTCGCCGCCTTCCGCGGCGAGCACGGCCCCTCGGCCAGCGCGATGGCCTTCCGCGTCGCGGACCCCAAAAAGGCGATGGAATGGGCGCTCGCCCATGGCGGCAAGCCGACGGATGAGGACGACACCGTCATCCAAGGCATCGGCGGTTCCTACCTCTATTTCATCCAGGACGGCCATGACCTCTATGCCGACTGGGCCGAGTTCCCGGGCTGGCGCGAGGCGGAGGCCGAGAACAGCGTCGGGCTCGACCTGCTCGACCACCTCACCCACAATGTCCGCCGCGGCCAGATGCGGGTGTGGAGCGAGTTCTACCGCACGCTCTTCGGCTTCGAGGAGCAGAAATATTTCGACATCAAGGGCAAGGCGACCGGCTTGTTCAGCCAGGCGATGATCGCGCCGGACAAGGCGATCCGCATCCCGCTGAACGAAAGCCAGGACGACAACAGCCAGATCGAGGAATTCCTCCGCGAGTATAACGGCGAAGGCATCCAGCACCTCGCGCTGACCACCGACGACATCTACGACACGGTCGAGCGCCTGCGCGCCCGCGGCGTGCGGCTGCAGGATACGATCGAGACCTATTACGAGCTGATCGACAAGCGCGTCCCCGGGCACGGCGAGGATGTCGAGCGGCTGCGCAAGAACCGCATCCTGATCGACGGCTCGGTAGAGACGGGCGAGGGCATCCTGCTCCAGATCTTCACCGAGACGATGTTCGGCCCGATCTTCTTCGAGATCATCCAGCGCAAAGGCAATGAGGGCTTCGGCAACGGCAATTTCCAGGCACTGTTCGAGAGCATCGAGCTCGACCAGATCCGCCGCGGCGTCATCAAGGTCGACGCCTGACCCGTTTGGAGAGGGAGAGAGCCGGGGGTGCCGCCGCAGGAACAGCATGGCATACCCCGGCCCCATTCCCCTTCCCCTTTCGGACCGGCCAACCGCAGCCCCACGACATCCGTCATACCCGCGAAGGCGGGGATCCATTGGCGCTGAAGCTGCGGTTCCTGCCCCGAGCGTCCTGGCAAATGGATTCCCGCCTTCGCGGGAATGACGAAAATGGGCCAACAAGCCCCCGAGCGGCGATAGCCTCCTGAGGGAGGAGGAGGAGCAGGATGACCCACTATTTCCCCGGCTTCGGCAATCATGTCTCCACCGAGGCCGTGCCCGGCGCGCTGCCGATCGGCCGCAACAGCCCGCAGCGCCCCCCCTATGGCCTCTATGCCGAGCAGCTCTCCGGCACCGCCTTCACCGCGCCGCGCGCCGAGAACCGCCGCTCCTGGCTCTACCGGCTGCGCCCCAGCGCCGAGCACCCGCCCTACCGGCCCTATGAGGGCGCCCCGCTGTTCTCGCCCCACACCCCGGCCAAGCCGCTCGCGCCGAACCGCCTGCGCTGGGGCCCCATCCCCGCTCCCGCCGGCCCGGTCGACTGGATCGACGGCATGGAGACGATGCTCGCCACGCGCGATCCCGCCGATCTGGAGGGCGTGGTCGTCCACCGCTACGCCGCCAATCGCGACATGGACAATCGCGCCTTCGTCGACGCGGACGGCGAGCTGCTCTTCATCCCGCAGGCCGGCGCGCTGGCGCTGCTGACCGAGCTTGGCCGGATCGACATCGCCCCCGGCCAGATCGCCGTGATCCCGCGCGGCGTCCGCTTCCGCGTGCTGCTCCCCGAGGGCAGCGCCACCGGCTATGTCGCCGAGAATTACGGCGCGCCCTTCCGCCTGCCCGATCTTGGCCCGATCGGCGCCAACGGCCTCGCCAACCCGCGCGATTTCGAGACCCCCGCCGCCTGGTTCGAAGATCGGGACGAGGCGTTTCAGCTTGTGCAGAAGTCGTTGGCAAATCTGTGGATAACCACCCTGCCCTACAGTCCGCTCGACGTGGTGGCATGGCACGGCAATCTCGCGCCCTATCGCTACGATCTCGCCCGGTTCAACACGATCAACACGGTGAGCTTCGACCATCCTGACCCCTCGATCTTCACCGTGCTCACCTCGCCGAGCACCGTGGCAGGCCGCGCCAACGCCGATTTCGTGATCTTCCCGCCGCGCTGGATGGTCGCCGAGGACACGTTCCGCCCGCCCTGGTTCCACCGCAACGTGATGAGCGAGGCGATGGGACTGATCCACGGCGCGTACGACGCCAAGGCCGAGGGCTTTGCGCCCGGCGGGCTGTCGCTCCACAATCTGATGGCGGGCCACGGCCCCGACGTCGCCAGCTGGCGCGGAGCGACCGAGGCGACCCTCAAGCCGCACAAGATCGAGGGCACGATGGCGTTCATGGTCGAAACCTGCTGGCCCTATCGCCCGACCGAGCATGCGCTGTCGCACGCCCAGCCGGACTATGACGCAGTGTGGGAAGGCTTCCCCAAGGCCCAGCTGCCGTGAACCACTGCTTGGTTGCTCCTCCCCCCTTGCGGGGGAGGATAGCGAAGCTTGGCGCTTCAGCGCCTAGCGCAGCTTGGAGAGGGGGGCGATTTGCGGACGCAAATCGCGCGGCGCACAGCGCCGCTTCACCCTCTCCCGCTGCGACTAGGCAGCAAGCTGCCAAGTCTCGCGGGCTCCCCCATCAAGGGGGAGGCAGGTAGGTGGGCCGCCTCACCGCCACCCCCGCCGGCGTGCCCCTTGGCCCGCTCGACCTGATCCCCGACGGCACCGCCCGCAACTTCGTGCTGGAGATGCGCGCCGGGCGCTTCCACGGCTTCGTCGTCCGTCGGGGCAGCCAAGTGTTCGGCTATGTCGATCGCTGCGCCCACATGCCGGTGCCGCTGACCCAGCAGCTCGACGCCTATCTCACCCCCGATGCCACCCATATCCAGTGCAGCTGGCACGGCGCGCTCTACACCGTGGAGGAGGGCCGGTGCGTCGGCGGCCCTTGCGTCGGCGCGCGACTGCTTCCATGGCCCGTAACGACAATCGACGGCATGATCGTGACCGTTGGAGAGGACACAGAATGACCCCGGATTTCGATTTCGCCCTCGGCGATTCCGCCGACATGATCCGCGACACCACCGCGCGCTTCGCCCGCGACAGGATCGCGCCGCTCGCCGCGCGGATCGATGCCGAGGACTGGTTTCCGCGCGACGAACTCTGGGCGGCGATGGGCGAGCTCGGCCTGCACGGCATCACCGTGCCGGAGGCCGATGGCGGCCTCGGACTCGGCTATCTCGAGCATGTCATCGCCTGCGAGGAAGTCGCCCGCGCCTCGGCCTCGATCGGGCTCAGCTATGGCGCCCACTCGAACCTCTGCGTCAACCAGATCGCCCGCTGGGGCAATGAAGAGCAGAAGGCCAAGTATCTGCCGAAGCTGATCTCGGGCGAGCATGTCGGCAGTCTCGCCATGTCCGAGGCCGGCGCCGGATCGGACGTCGTCTCGATGAAGCTCAAGGCGGAGAAGGTCCAGGGCGGCTATGTGCTCAACGGCACCAAGTTCTGGATCACCAACGCGGCGTACGCCGACACGCTCGTCGTCTATGCCAAGACCGGCGAGGGCTCGCGCGGCATCACCACCTTCCTGATCGAGAAGGACATGCCCGGCTTCGCGATCGGCCAGAAGATCGACAAGATGGGCATGCGCGGCTCGCCCACCTCGGAACTGGTGTTCACCGATTGCGAGGTGCCCGAGGCGAACGTGATGGGCCCGCTCAATGGCGGCGTCGCCGTGCTGATGAGCGGGCTCGACTATGAGCGGACCGTGCTCGCCGGCATCCAGCTCGGAATCATGCAGGCGTGCCTCGACGTCGTCCTGCCCTATCTGCGCGAGCGCAAGCAGTTCGGCCAGGCGATCGGCAGCTTCCAGCTGATGCAGGCCAAGATCGCCGACATGTACGTCGCGCTCAACTCGGCGCGCGCCTATGTCTATGCCGTGGCGAGGAGCTGCGATGCGGGCAAGACGACCCGCTTCGATGCGGCGGGCGCCATCCTGCTCGCCAGCGAGAACGCCTTCCGCGTTGCGGGCGAGGCGGTGCAGGCGCTGGGCGGCGCCGGCTACACCAAGGACTGGCCGGTCGAACGCTTCCTGCGCGACGCCAAGCTGCTCGACATCGGCGCGGGGACCAACGAGATCCGCCGCATGCTGATCGGCCGCGAATTGCTGGGGGCTGCCGCGTGAGGGTCGAGCTCCCAATTCCTCCCCGGCACGGGGAGGGGGACCGCGCGCCGCAGGCGCGGGGTGGAGGGGCCGTGCCGCAAGGCGCGGAACTCGTTCGAAGCGCAGGATCCCGCCGCGTGCCGCGGCGGCTCCTCCACCATGTGCTGCGCACATGGTCCCCCTCCCCGTACCGGGGAGGAATGAAGGTAGCCGCATGACCGCCCCTGTCCTCCCCACCGCCGTCAACCCCGACAGCGACCCGTTCCGCGCCCAGGCCGCGCACCACCGGGCGCTGGCCGAGAAGCTCCGCGCCGACGTCGCGCTTGCCGCGCTCGGCGGCAGCGAGTCCGCCCGCGCCAAGCATGTCGCGCGCGGCAAGCTGCTCCCCCGCGAGCGGGTCGAGCGGCTGCTCGATCCCGGTGCGCCCTTCCTCGAAATCGGCCAGCTCGCGGCCTGCGACCTGTATGACGGCGAGGTCCCCGGCGCGGGGGTGATCGCCGGCATCGGCCGCGTCTCCGGCCGGATGGTGATGATCGTCTGCAACGACGCCACGGTGAAGGGCGGCACCTATTATCCGATGACGGTGAAGAAGCATCTCCGCGCGCAGGAGATCGCCGAGGCCAACCGCCTGCCCTGCATCTACCTCGTCGACAGCGGCGGGGCCAACCTGCCGCACCAGGCCGAGGTGTTCCCGGACAAGGACCATTTCGGCCGCATCTTCTTCAACCAGGCGAACATGAGCGCACAGGGCATCCCGCAGATCGCCTGCGTGATGGGCAGCTGCACCGCCGGCGGCGCCTATGTCCCCGCCATGTCCGACGAGAGCGTGATCGTGCGCAACCAGGGCACGATCTTCCTCGCCGGCCCGCCGCTGGTGAAGGCCGCGACCGGCGAGGAGATCAGCGCCGAGGATCTCGGCGGCGGCGACCTCCATGCCCGCCGCTCGGGCGTGGTCGACCATCTCGCCGAGAATGACGAACATGCGCTGACTATTGTCCGCGACATCGTCAGCCATCTCCCCGCCGACCGCATTCCCGATGTCGCGCTCAAGGATCCGCGCCCGCCCAAATATGCGGCCGAGGAGCTGTACGGCATCCTCCCCGCCGACGTCCGCGCGCCCTATGACGTGCACGAGGTGATCGCGCGGCTGGTCGACGGCTCGGAATTCCACGAATTCAAGGCGCTGTACGGTAGCTCGCTGGTGTGCGGTTTCGCGCATATCTGGGGGATGCCGGTCGCGATCCTTGCCAACAACGGCGTGCTGTTCTCCGAAAGCGCGCAGAAGGGCGCGCATTTCATCGAGCTCGCCTGCCAGCGGCGCATTCCGCTGCTGTTCCTCCAGAACATCTCGGGCTTCATGGTCGGCGGCAAGTATGAGGCGGAGGGCATCGCGAAGCACGGCGCCAAGCTGGTGACCGCGGTGGCGACGGCGAGCGTGCCGAAGCTCACCATCCTGATCGGCGGCAGCTTCGGCGCGGGCAATTACGGCATGTGCGGCCGCGCCTATTCGCCGCGCTTCCTGTTCAGCTGGCCCAATGCCCGCATCAGCGTGATGGGCGGCGAGCAGGCGGCGAGCGTGCTGGCGACGGTCCACCGGGATGCCGCGAGCTGGTCCCCGGAGGAAGCCGAGGCGTTCAAGGCGCCGATCCGCCAGAAATACGAGGACGAGGGCAATCCCTGGCACGCCACCGCGCGGCTGTGGGACGACGGCATCATCGATCCGGCCCAGACCCGCGACGTGCTGGGCCTGGCGCTGGCGGCCACGCTCAACGCGCCGATCCCGGAGCGGCCGCAGTTCGGCGTGTTCCGGATGTGAGTAGCGAAGCGGCCCCTCCAATTCCTCCCCGGAACGGGGAGGGGGACCGCGCGGCGAAGCCGCGTGGTGGAGGGGAAATGCCCGAAATTCTCCGCACGCCCCGCCGGGCGGTGGAACAGGCTCGCGAGGATCGCGCCAAGCTGGAATTGCCTGAGGTTCTGCTCTGGCAACAGCTGCGCAAGCGCCCGGGCGGGTTCAAGTTTCGCCGCCAGAACCCGCAGCTCGGCTATCGTATCGACTTTGCCTGCCTGGAGGCGCGGCTCGCGATCGAAGTAGACGGGGAGGCCCATGAACGTGGCGACCGGCCGGAGCGTGACGCTCGCCGGGACCATCGCCTTGGACAACGCGGCTTCGCAACGCTTCGCGTCCCCGCGAGCGAGATCCTGCGCGACCTCGACGCTGTCCTGGTCCACATCGTTCGCGCCTGCCGGGCGCGGCTTCCCCTCCACCCCCGGCCTTCGGCCGGCGGTCCCCCTCCCCGTTCCGGGGAGGAATTTTAAGGC
>NZ_QQWY01000025.1:0-71761 GCF_003950455.1 Sphingomonas sp. ABOLE | reverse complement strand
GCTGCTCGAACCCATCGGCAACATCCCGCCTGCCGAAGCCGAAGAGCAATATTATGCTGCCGCGGACAACCTCGATATGGCAGCGTGACTCACAACCCAACGCCTCCGGCAGACCCGGCGCGGTTCAAACGCCATTGTTCAGGTGGCTCGGCTTGGTAGTTTTGCTGAACGGCCTGTGCTCCACTGTAATTATTAGCTCGATACTCATAAGCCATTCGAGCCGCCAAGCCCAACACACCGATTGACAGCCCAACTATCAACCATACTGCAATAAGCATTGCAGTTCCGCTCTTAGATTTTCTAAACACAACACATTCCCTATTTGCCAAATGGCGACATAGGGTCGCGAAAACAGCAAAAAAGTTAACATGAGCGTCGAATTTATTGCCAATTTGGTTCTTAATTTGCGCGCTCGTGTGACACGCGGAGGTGCGGCGACGTTTTGCTGTCGCCGCAAATCCTCCGACCCTGGCGCACTGTCGAATCTTGGAGAAGCCGCCGCTTCACACTCGCGAACAGCTATTATTAGGCCGTCACTTCAACTGCAATCAAACCGTCGGCCATTTCGGTCATGCGAGCTCGCGAGCGAAAGTGCCGCTTGAGCTCTTCGGCACCCTCCCGATCAGTTGCGACACGCGCCAACTCATAATCGGCGAGGATCCTGTTTAGGACTGGGGCTAGACTAGTCCCACAGTTCATGGGCCGAACCAGAGCCTCTGTGACATCGTCCGAATTTCCCTCCCAGCGCTGCTCCGTATCGACCAGAATGGCGGAGGCAACCTCCTGCTTTGCCTGATTCAACCAAGATTTGAACACGGGGGAGTAGAGGACTGTGTTAGCCATCGATTGCGAGATGTCGATCACGAGCACTTCCGCCCCCTTGATCGCGGCCGGCGGGCCGACATGCTTCAGGACTTCGGCACGGAACTGCTCCCGAACGCATCTATCTCCAGGTGTCAGGTGGCCAAACGGCTTGCACCTGCCCGCAGCTACCGAGTCTAGAATAGTAGCTCGCTTCAGCGCTTGGCCGGCTGGCCCGTGCGCCGCCATCGCCACAGTTGCGATCGGATGCGCACGCGCATAATCGACAAACATCTCAGCGAAGGATCGTCCTGCGCTGCGCTTGTAGTGCTTCACCTCGACAACCATCAGGCAGACAGGTTGGCCTTGCCCCTCGACCCACAGACCATAGTCTGGCTGCGCATGACCCTTCCGCTTCTTACTCACCGGATTGGACAAGGTGACGTTTCGCTCCGCGATGAGCTTCACCTTCCCGCCCTCTGACGTGATGGTGGCGATCTCCTCCTCAGAGAAGGTGAAGTTTAGTTTGCCATTTTTGTCGTGTAGGATGACGGGATACCCCCGAACCGCTCTGCGGATTTCCGTTGCGATCCAGACGGCATAAACCTCGTGGCGCTTCGCCCAAATGGGCAAAGACAGGATGCGCTGCAAAAGGGGGAGGTCGACGTTCAGCGGAAGCTCGCGCCGCGGGCAGCTCCGCAAACGCTGATTTACACCCACAAACGCGTCCGCCAGATGTTCAGCTGACATCCTCAGTGAGCTGGCAAGGCCGCAAATTCCTGTCCGAAGCCATTGGTCCCCCTCAAATGCGGCAAGCGCCGGCAAATCAAATGCGACACGGAAGTCCCCAGGACGACTGCCCGGGATTTGTCGCATTGTTTCCACATCAGCCCTGTCCAACCCTGACGCTTGGAGGTCTAGCAGAGCAGCAAGATACACCTTCGAGGCGTCTTCTAGAGCCGCGTCGACCTGACTGGGTCTAAGAGATGTCGGCATCTCGAGATACTGACCTCGGTCATATGCCTCTAACCATTGTTGAACATCCTCTGGGAAGGCGCCTGTCTGCCGGGGGTCCAACTTCCACATCTCTCCATACAACGCATGCGCAGTGCCGAAATCGATAGATGGGCAGCTGATCGTTGAAGCAGTCTGCGGCACGAGACTGGCGAACTGCTCGAAGTCACGCAGGTCGAGGTTATCCTCTTGGAGGGCCACCACCCAGTTGTTGCGGCCGGTTGCTCCACCTGCTTCTTTGAAGAAGAGCACGATGTCCCGGCACATTTCGGCGAACGGCGCTACTGCCTTAAACAAGGTGCGGACAAGCTCATCCAAACTCACCTGCTGTATCTTTGCATCAAGCTCAGACACCGTGCAGCCGAATCTCGTAGCTAGTTCCGCTATCAGTTCTGCATCGCGGCCCTTACGCTCCAGGCCTGAACGATTCTGAAAATCCTGCCAAGCTTGGCTTGCGGTCGTATGCACGATCATCCCCCACTCCCATTCTTCAACGACAGCCTGCCTACCGGAGAGTAAATAATCTGCCCACGGAGCCCCAAGCCGTCCAAGCGCGATCAGTCCCGTCATCGTGGATTTCACCGCCGATTCGACCATAGGTCGCAACCCGCCTCGGGCTCTGATTCGAAGGTATTTTGTGCATCCTGCACGAGGGTCCGAAATTTGCTGCTATATAAGCGACTGAAAGAATGAAATTTTTATCGCGCTTGAAACCGTTGATCACGACACCAGTTTGTGCATAATGAACACGCCTGCTGATGCAGGCGCTTAGGAGCAAGAAAATGGCTAATCCGCAGGCATCCAAGCTGCACGTCGTCGACGTCTCGCAGCTCATGCGTCTCGTGGAGGAAGTTCGCGCAAAGACCGCAAAGGCTTTGGACGAGCTCGTTGAGAATCTGGAAAGCGCGTCGTGCACCGACGTTGAGCAGGACTTTGCGGGCCTGGTGAAGGCTTCGCAGCAGCTGCTCCGCGTTGACGACCTTGAGCTCGCTCGCGCGCTGAACGTCTCTCGCCCGACGATCGGACGTTGGACCCGTGGGGATTCCGCGCCGCATCGGCTTGCTCGGCCGGCAGTTTTCGAGGTGCTGATTAAGAAGGCTCGGGCGCAAGTGCGAGAACTTCGCGGCTGATCTTCACTCATTGCGTCGATTGCCGCATTAGCGTAGTGCGCGCCCTCCGCAGAGACAGGCTGCGGAGGGGGACTACACTTGCATATCACATTCCGCATAGTTGACTCCGATGAGATCGGTCATGCCCATAAGTGGCACACCGATTTCGCTGCTATGCATAGTGCGATTTATCCGCGGACGTTCGAGACCTTTCAGGATCTGGTTTGGGACCGTTCCGTTTGGTGCGCGGTTATGGACGATGGCACATTCGTCGGGATGAGCTACGCGCACTTCGACGCGGGCCAGCACGAATGGGAAATCGGCGGCCTCATGGTGGACGATACCGCCAGGGGAAAGGGCTTGGGCGCCATTCTGATGCGCTTGCCGCTCATCCACATGCTGTTGAACGAAGATCCTCTTGCTTTAGCGCGCAAGCCCACAATCGTCACGCACGTGCTGGCCGGAAATCAGGCACCTCGACGGATCATCCCTGAAGCAGGCTTCGCCTTCCAAAAATCGGTCAAAATCCCAGGCCACGTTCTCCCGGGGCTGCCGACGGACGACGAAGGCTTTGTCAACGGTGACGAATTCCACCTCGCGATTCCCGATGCTCTCGATGGGCTCGCTAACTGGTGCGAAGCGTGGAACGGGCAATTGCGCGACGGAACTGCGGCACACGTGGATATGCGCGGCAGCGAAACACTCGCGCTCTGGGCCGAGGCTCTCAGGGACATGGCATTGCGCGCACGCGCCTGACACCTTCATCGCTATGTAGCTTTGGTGTTTCCCTCGTTAGTGAGTTTCAGTTCACAAAAGCCGGTTCTTAGCGAGTTTCAGCCAATGGGTTTTTTATGAACAAAGTGCGTTTTGCGAGAGGGCGAGGAAAACGGCGTTAGTGGGGGCGATTACACCTCTCCGCAGACATCCAGCATCGTCCAAAAACCCGCGGATTTGCGCCGTTTTTGACGGTATCTGATCCACCGAGATCGGGGTCGATCCATTGGAACCCGCGGCACCTGACGGCATATTTGACGGTATCAGCACTGCGCCGGCGGAGGAGATACCGGCATGCTCACCGATGCAGCCGTCCGTCGAGTCAAACCGCGGGACAAAGCATTTAAGACTCAGGACATGCACGGCATGTACCTCCTCGTTCAGCCTGGCGGTGATTCGGTACTGGCGGTGGGATTTCGTCACGACGGCAAGCCGGGCACGGTGGCGCTGGGCGTCTATCCTAACGTCTACCGGAAGGACCGCGCGAATGCTCGGAAGATTGCCTACCTTGCCCTTAGGGGTAGATTGCCGGCATCCTGGAACAGCAGCGATGCCGGCGATCAGACTTAGAACGGGCTGTTACCTGCCCAGCTGGCGCTCTGGCAGTCTAATGGTAGCGTCAAGGCCCGCGCCACCGGCTGAGGTTGCGCTCGTGAAGCTGTAGGTTGCGGCCGCGAGGTGCCATCCCCGGGGCGTCCAGTCGGCGAGGACCTTCGGCTCGATCTTCACGACCACCGAACGACTCTCGCCGGGAGAAAGTTCGACCCTCGCAAAACCCGCCAGGCGGCGCGTGTCGATGGCGCCCCGCCGGGTCAGGTAGAGCTGCACCACCTCGGCACCGGCGACCTTGCCGACGTTCCGCACGGTCACCGTCGCCTCGGGTTGGGCACCGCCGCGGATCTGCAAGGCGGACTGCTCGAACCGCGTGTAGCTCAAGCCATGGCCGAAGGGGAACAGCGGCCTTGTGCCTTTGGCAGCGTACCAGCGATAGCCCACCTCCGCACCCTCGGGATAGGTCACCGTAGCCTGCGAACCTTCCGGCTGCCCCCAGCCGGGAATCTCCGCGCGGGGGAGCTGCGTCTCATCCGAAGGGAAGCTGATCGGCAGCCGGCCCGAGGGGTTGACCTTGCCGGTCAGCACGTCGGCGATCGCCGCGCCGCCCTCCTGCCCCGGATACCAGGCCTCGACCACCGCCTTCACCTTGTCCAGCCACGGCATCTTCACCGGATTGCCGGTCTCCAGCACCACGATCGTGTTGGGATTGGCGGCGGCGACGGCGGCGATCAGCGCGTCCTGCCCCTCGGGCAGCGTCATGCTGAAGTCATTGCCCTCGCTGCTCCACGCGGTGGCGAACACGATCGCCACGTCCGACTGCTTCGCGAAGGCCGTTGCCGCAGCAAGGTCATAGCCGCTGTCATACTCCACCTCCGCCCCCGGCATGGCGGCGGCCAGCGCACGCAGCGGCGAGGAGGGCATATAGAGCTGGCGGGCCCAGGCCCCCATCATGCCCCGCCCGCCCAGCGGCAGCACCGTCACCTGGCCCTTGGGCGTCACCTGGCTCGACCCGCCGCCGGACAGCACGCCCAGATCGGCATGGCCGCCGATCACCGCGACCGACTTGGCGCCCGCCAGCGGCAGCGCATCGCCGTCGTTCTTGAGCAGCACGATTCCCGCTGCGGCCACCGCGCGCGCCGCGGCGGCATGGGCGGCTTCGTCGATCGCGCCTTCCGCGAGCGGCGCGTCCGCGCCCACCGCGTAAAGCGAGCGCAAGATTCGCCGGACGCTGTCGCGCACCCGTTCCATCGGCACGCGGCCTGCCGCCACTTCGGCGCGCAGCGGCTTGTCGAAGAATATCTGCTTGTCGAGCTGCGCGCCGGACTGCTGATCCAGCCCCTTGGCGAAATAGCTCACGTCGTGCACCGCGCCCCAATCGGACATCACCCAGCCGGGAAAGCCCCAGTCGCGCTTGAGCACCTGATTCAGCAGAAAGTCGTTGCCGCAGGCATAGTCGCCGTTGACGCGGTTATAGGCGCACATCACCGATCCGGGCTTGCCGTCCTCGATCGCCAGCTGGAAGGCGAGCAGATCGCTCTCCCGGAACGGCTTCTCGTCGATGCGTGCGTCGATGCTGTTGCGCAGCGTCTCCTGGTCGTTCAGCGCGAAATGCTTGATCGTCGAGACGACCTTCTGGCTCTGGATGCCGCGAATGGAGGCGCCCGCCAGCCGGCCGGCGAGCAGCGGATCCTCCCCCAGATATTCGAAATTGCGGCCGTTGCGCGGATCGCGCGCCAGGTTCACGCCGCCGGCGAGCAGGATGTTGAAACCCTTTTGCCGCGTCTCGTTGCCGGCTACCGCCCCGCCCTTGAAGGCGAGTTCGGGGCTCCAGGTCGCCGCCAGCGCGAGGCCGGACGGCAGGGCGGTCGAATAGTCGCCCTTGCGCAGCTGGAGCGGATTGGCGACGCCCAGGCTGGCATCGGTCTCGTACAGGTCGGGTATGCCGAGCCGCGGCACGCCGGGGATCCAGCCGGCGGTGGGCTTCAGGTCCGCGCGCGGCAGCGGCGGCGTGCCCGGAAAGGCGATCGGCATGATGCCGTGGAGCAGCTGGAACCGCTCGTCATCGGTCATCTTCGCGTCGGTCGCGCGGGCGCGCGCATCCGCCGCGTCGATGCTCTTCGGCGCGGTCTGCGCCATCGCCGTGCCGCTCATCAGGCCCAGAACGAGCCAACCCAAACCGATCCTCTTCATGTCCCTCTCCCTGTTTTATCGTCGGATGCGCGGCGGCGGTGGTGCCGCGCAGATGAAATCGCTTTCCTTCGTGCCGTCCCCGCTGCGGTGCAGGGCGCGGGCCGGATAGGCGCAGATCGGTCGGGTCGTGCCGTCGGCGAGCGTGCCGGTGAGCCGCGCGGGTGCCTGCCCCTGCTCCACCCAGCGCTCGATCGCGGCCTGCGCATCGAACCGGTTTGGTCCGTCCCCGCCGCCGCAATGTCCCATGCCCGGCACGAGGAACAGCCGGTACCAGTCCGCTGCCGCGCCCGTTCGCGCGAGCATCGCCCGGCGATAGGTGAGCGTATCGAGCGGCGACACCACCGGATCGGCAAGGCCGTGATAGACGAGCAGCCTGCCACCCCGTGCACGATAGGCGCGCAGGTCCGCATCGGTCGCGTCGATCACCGGCGACAGACGCCGCATCGCGGCGGGCAGGTCGCGCGCATAGGAGAAGCGCCACCAGTTCCAGGCAGGATCGTCGAACGCCCAGACCCGCCAGAAATTGACCCGCATCGGCTGGCTGGGCTGGCGTGGATCCGCCCAATAGGCGCTCCACCCCGCCTCGCTGCCGGGCAGCCAGGGGAAGGTGACCTGCGCGCCGCGCGCATCGCTCACCCCCGCCCGCATCTTGGCGACCGCCGCCACCTTTTCGGCGCTGAGGCAACCGCCGGTCTGCCCCGGACGGCAGAGCAGCGCAGCCGGATCGGGCCGGCACTGGAGCGGATCGTTCAGCCAGCGATCGCCGGGCAAGCCTCCGGCGGCCTTGCCATTTGCACCGCGACACAAGGCGAAGCTCTGCGCAGCGAGCAGCTTCAAATCCTGCCGATCAAGGATCGGGGCCCGATCGTCGCCCGCGCGGTGGTTCGACAGATATTGCCAGAGGAACGCAGCGTTGAGGCGGACGCGGTTCGAACCCGGCGCACCGGCGACGATGCCGTCGAAGTCGCGCGGGAAGCGCTGCGCCTCTATCATCGCCTGATGGCCGCCGGTCGAGCAGCCGTTGAAATAGCTGTGCGCCGCCGCACGGCCGTAGAAGCGCGCCACCAGTTGCTTCGCGGCCAGCGCGGTCTCATGCACCGCGCGCCACCCCCAGTCGACGATCGCCTGGCGACGGCCGCGGGCGAAGTCGGGATCATCGCCTTCATGCCCCGTATCGGTCGCGACCACCGCGCTGCCGCGCGCCAGACCCTCCGCCATCGCAGCTTCGGGCAGGGCCGAGGCATAGCCGCCATTGCCCAGCATCTGGAGCCGACCGCTCCAGCTACGCGGCAACCAGAGTTCATAGCCGATCCGCGAGCCCTGTACCGGCCGCAGCGTGCCGATCACCCGGCAGTGCGCGGGCAAGTGTCGCCCGGATAGTAGCCGCGCCTCCGCCCATTCGGTGCGGGTGTCGGGGATCTGCCGCGCCAGCGCCGCGCAGGCGGCTTCGGGCGCAGCCGGGGTCGCCAATGCCAGGGCAAGGCTAGCGAAGGACATCGCTCTTCTCGGCCTGATCGATCAGCCGCGCACCGTCCTCGGCCAGCAGCCAGCCTTGCGCGATCTGCGCCGCAACCGCTGCGCGGACGCGCGCCACGAAGCCTGCATGGTCACGGTAGCGGGCCTCCAGCGACGGGCGCGGATCGCCCCTGGCGCGACGTTCGGCCTCGGTGCGGGCGAAGGGGATGAAGCCGCCGACAAAGCCGCAGTTGCCGCCCGCACCATAGCCGCGCGCCAGCTGGTTCCAGCCGGTATAGGTCCCCAAAGGCACCTGCAGCTGCACCGAGGGCACGCCCGCCGTCTCGTTGCCGTCGGCATTCACCCGCGGCACCAGCTGCGGGATCGTACCCCGCACGGCCGGCGGCTGGCGGGTGAGCACGCCGCTGAGATCGACGGCATGGAAGCCGGGGCCGAAATCATAGTCGGGCAGCTGGTTGAGCATGCCGGTGGGGCTCGGTACGCCGGGGATCGCGGGCCAGCCCATTGCCGACGCGGTCGCCTCCACCAGATCGCCCGCGGCCAGCATCGGGTAGCGACTGGGCGGCGGCGCCTTGCCGGTCTGTACCCAGTCGGCCAGCGCCTTGAGCAGCGCACGCCGGGTATCCATCGAGGGATTGGGATTGAACGCGAGCGTGCAGGCGGGCGCGCCGGGAAAGGCCTTGTCGCCGTCCAGCGGGAAGCCGCCGACATAGGAGCCGCCATGCGTCACACCGGGAAAGTAATAGCGGCGGACATTGGCCGGCAGCGGCACGTCCGCCCTGGCATCGGTACCGATCAGCCCCGGCGACATGCGCAGGCCCCAGAACTCGGCCGAGCCGAAGGTCTCGACGATCTTGGGACAGGTGCGCGTCGCGGTGCAGCGGTCGAGCAGGCTGGAGACGCCTCTGCCTCGCCTTTTGTCGTCATAGCGGCTCCACCACAGGCTGCCCTCGCTGCCCGGCTCGAACATGCCCGCCGCGCCGCCTGGAACGCCGAAACGGATGTTCAGCGGCACCTGCCGTGCGGCGATGTTCGGGTTGGCGCCGTCAAATACCCGGTGCCCGTCCTCCGCCTGGTTGAAGCCGAGCGCGATCAGGCTGCGGACGAAATTGCCCGATTGCGACGTGCCGCTGACGATCGCCCAGCGGATCGTGCCCGCCAGCGGATTGGGCGTGCCGTCATCATCGACCTTGGCGAAGCGCAGGAACGCATTGAGGTCGCGCACCGCGGCGAAGCCGATGCCGAGCACCCTGGGATCCTTGCCGCGATAGACGAGCGTATAACCCTTGGCGGCGTCGAACCCGCCGCGCAGGCAGAGCTGGCGGGGGTCGGGCGTGCCGGGAAAGGGCTGCGTGCGGCAATCGGCAAAGGCCCAGTCCCGCGCAGCCATCGCCTTGCGCGGCGCATCGTCGCCCGCCTGCACGAACAGCGTTGCCTGGCGGGTGTCCAGCGACACCGGCAACGGGCGCGGCGTTGGGCGACCGATGCCGCCGTCGATGGGCATGCTGGCCGTGCTGGTGGCGACGCCGGTGAAGCGCTGGAGCACCCAGCCGGTCAGCCCCGCTGCGGTGGGCACCGCGAGGGTCTGGATACCCGGCTGCGGCGCAATGTCCCCCTGCCAGCCGCTCACCACCCGCACATGGCCTTCCGCATCGGCGGCGACGTCGCCATTGCCGCGATTGGGCACGTCGTACAGGAGGAAGCCGCTGGCCCGCGCCGGATCGGCAGGCAAGGCGATGGCGAAGGTCGCGCGGTAGGCGACACGACCATCCTTCCGCCGGGGCGCGGCCGCGAGATCGGTAATGATCGCATTGCGGCGGTCGCGCGGATCGATCGCGCCTTCATAATAGCCGCGCAGGATCACATAGGCCGGCGCGCCGGGCCGCACCGCCGGCACCTCGCGCCGCTGCTCGACGACGAAGCGGGTGACCCGCGCTTCCGCCGCGCCGGTCCCCAACAGGCTGGCCGTGGTCGCCGCCAGCAACAGGTGATGGCGCTTCATTCCGCATCCTCCACGCGCAATGCGTCGTCGATCGGCAGGTCGAGCAGTTGCGCGCCCAGCGACTTGCCATGGGCATCCAGCGCCAGCGAGCGGGTGACGCCGCCGCTCAGCGCGCCTTCGAGCACGAAATTGAGCGCGCCCAGCCCCGGCAAGGCATAGCGGGTCGCCTGCCGCACCCGCAGGCCGGCGAGATGGGCCAGCACGCGCGGCACGGTCACCGCCGCGAGCAGGCGCGGATAATCGGCCGGGTCGAAGGCAATGACCGAGATCTGCGAGAGGTCGCCCTTGTCGCCGGTACGGACGTGCGCGATGTCGCCGAGCAGCATTCAGGCCTCCACCAGCGTGATCGCGGGCCGGACCTGCGCCGCCGGGATCAGCGTCGAGGCGACGGCAAGCACCGGGCGCACCGCCGCCGTCGCGCCGCCGCCGCCGAACGGCCCGTTGGTGTACAGTGCCTCGACCTCCCGCCCGATCAGCGCCGCCGCCTCGGCCGTGGCGGCGCGCCCGACGACGCGCAGCCGCACCTCGCGCGGGTCGACCTCCGGCGGCCGGCCGGTCCGATCGACCGAGTCGAGCCCGATCAGCGTGCTGCGCAGCTCGGTCACCGGGGCACCGATGATCGCCAGCCGCTCCTCGACGATGGCGGCGGCGAGCCGCGCGCGCCCGACCGCGCCGGGCCCCGCATAGGAAATCTGCCCTTCGCCGATAAAGCCGTCGTCATAGCCGATCGAGACCTTGAGCGCGTCGGGTCGCTGCCGACCGTCGCCACCAGAGACCGCGATGCGATCGGGCCCCAGCTCGGCGAAGCGCACCGACCGGAAATCGGCCACGACATCGGCCTGGGCATAGGCGCCCGGATCGAGGATCTCGTACAGCAACTGCTCCTTGCAGCTGGCCAGCGTCAGCGCACCGCCCGATCCTGCGACCTTGCCGAGCACGGCGCTCGCATCCGCCGATACCTCGGCGAAGGGAAAGCCCAGCCGGGCGAGGCCGGGCACCTGCTTGCGGCCGTCATCGGCGAAATAGCCGCCGGTCAGCTGGCCGGCGCATTCGAGCAGATGGCCGATCACGGTGGCGCGGCCGATCAACGGCGCATCGTCCAGCGACCAGCCGAACGCATGCACCATCGGCCCGACGAACAGCGCGGGATCGCCCACCCGGCCGGTGATCACCACCTCGGCGCCTTGCGCCAGCGCGTCGGCGATCGGCCCCGCCCCCAGATAGGCGTTGGCGGAGACGATGCGGGCGAGATCGGCGCTGGTACCCGGACGGTCGATCAGCGGATGCTCGGCGCCGCGGACCAGATCGAGCACGTCGTCGCCGGTGACGGCAGCGATGCGCAGGCCGTGCAGCCCCATCTCGCGCGCGAGCGCGGCGACTGCGTGGGCGGCACCGACCGGGTTGGCGGCGCCCGCATTGGTGACGATCCGCACGCCGCGCGCGCGCGCCGCCGGCAGCACCCGGCGCATCCGCTCCAGCAACAGCGGATCGAAGCCGCCTTGCGGGTCGCTCTGGCGGAGCTGCTGCGCCGCGGCGATGGTGCGCTCGGCGAGACATTCGAAGACCAGGAAGTCGAGAGCGCCCTGCTCGACCAGCTCGAGCGCCGGTTCGATCCGGTCGCCTGCGAAGCCGGCGCCGGCGCCGATGCGGATAGGTTCCGGTCTCACAGCGGGAGCACTCCGATCAGCAGCGCGGCGGCGACCATCACCAGCGTCGCGGCGAACAGCCAGGGAATGGCGAAGCGCTGGTGCGCGCCGAGCTCGATGCCGCTCAGCCCCGCGACCAGGAACGTCGCCGGGGTGAGCGGGCTGACCGGGAAGCCGGTGGTCATCTGCCCGAGCAGCGCGGCCTGCGCCATGGTCGCCGGCGCGTGGCCGAACCGGGTGCCGACCTCGGCCAGCACCGGGAGCACGCCGAAATAGAAGGAGTCGGGATCGAACAACAGGCTGAGCGGCATCGAGGCCACCCCGAGCAGCACCGGCAGGCTTCCGCCCACGCCCTCCGGCACGTGCTGCGCCACCGCCTCGGCCATCGCCCGGATCATGCCCGATCCGTTGAGGATGCCGGTGAACGCGCCCGCCGCGAACAGCACGCCCGCCATCAGCAGCGCCGCGCGCGCATGCGCGTCGATCCGGGCGCGCTGCTGGGCGGCATCGGGATAGTTGATCATCAACGCCAGCGCCGTCCCGATCATGAAGGCCACGACCGGCTCGACCAGCCCCGCGATCATCGTGCCCACGACGGCGAGCGTGAGCAGGATATTGAACGGCATCAGCTGCGGGCGGCGCAGGTTGGGATCGTCCGCCATCGGCTCGGCGGCGGCCGCGGATGCCATCGTAGCGCCCGCCGACCTGGGCAGCGGAATGCCGGCGGCGATGCGCCGCTCCTCGCGAAGCCCAAGCCACCAGGCCGCGGTGAAGACGAAGGCGAGCCCTGCCGCCTGCACGCCGATCATCGGCACGAACAGCTGCGCCGCCGGCACCTTCAGCGCCGCCGAGGCGCGCAGCGTCGGTCCGGTCCAGGGCAGGAAGTTGACCCCGGCGGCGAGCGAGGCGGTGCAGGCCAGCACCCGCCGGTCCATGCCGAGCCGGTCATAGAGCGGGCGGAGCGCCGGGATGGTGATCAGGAAGCAGACCGCCCCCGAACCGTCGAGATGGATCAGCAGCGCCAGCAGCGCGGTGCCGATGGCGATATGGCGGGGCCGCTCGCCCACCAGCCGCAGCACCAGCCCGACCAGCGGCGCAAGCAGCCCGGCATCGGTCATGATCCCGAAGAACAGGATGGCGAAGATGAACATGCCCGCGACCGGTGCGATCTTGCCGATGCCGGCCAGCACATAGGCCGGGATCGCCCCGCCCAGCCCGGCGAGCAGCGCCGCGGCCACCGGCACCAGGATGAGCGCGGCGAGCGGCGATGTCCGGTTCGACAAGATGAGCGCGAGCAGTGCCAGGACCGCAAGGGCGCCGATAAAGGCCAGCATAATCCTCCCCACCCGGTCGATGCCGGGCAGCGCAATCATGCGGAGGAGCAACCCATACCGCAATGTCAAACATTCTATTGATCAATGCATATTGTTGATGGGTTGGAGACGGGCGCGAGCCATCAACTTTCCGGATCAATGCTTCCAAACTTTCTATTTTTTAAAAGCGCCTCTGCGTCGCATAGCGGAGCGGCAGGCTCGGGAAGACACCAGCCGAACATCAGGGGAGGTTCTGCGCACCCGCTGCGCCGAGGCCGGCATGTCGCCGGCCGTACAGTCCCCGCCTGCCAAAAATGGAGGGGAGTGCCATGACCAACGCTCGATCGCACCGCCTGTGCGCCAGCATTTCGCTCGCGACCGCCAGCCTTGCGCTGCTGCATGCCGGAACCGCCTTTGCGCAGACGACGTCCGCGCCCGAGGCCGCACCATCCGACACCATGCAAGCCGCGCCGCCCGCCGAGCAAGAGATCATCGTCACCGGTTCCTTCCTTCGCAACGTGCGGCAGGAGGATCGCGCCTCACCGATCCTCTCGGTCAGCGCGGCCGACATCGCGCGCACCGGCGTCAACGCGCTCGCCGACATCACCCGCTATATCCCGCAGAATGTCGGCAGTGCCGGCGGCATCCAGGATCTTGCCAAGGGCGGTGGCGCGGACTCGCGCGACACGCGCTCGGCCAATCTCCGCGGTCTGGGCGCCGGGGCGACGCTGGTGCTGCTCAACGGCCGCCGGGTGGTACCGACCGACGGCTTCGTCAACCTCAACAGCCTGACGCCCGAGATCGCCATTGCGCGGCTGGAGACCGTGCTGGACGGCGCCTCCTCCACCTATGGCGCGGACGCCGTGGCCGGCGTCCTCAACGTGATCACCGATACGCGGTTCGAGGGGGTGAAGCTCACCGGCCAGTATACGCATATCGAGGACACGCCAGCGTTCAACGTGCAAGGCATGGTCGGGCTGGGCGACGACCGCATCCGCAGCGTCACCTCCTTCGCCTATCGCAACATCGAGCGGCTGCAGAATGGCGACCGCGACGTCACCAACTTCTTCAACCCCTCATCGGGCTCCGGCGCCAATCCCGGCGCCTTCGTGCTCTATGCCCGCCCGCGCACTGCGAGCGGCGGCGATGTCGTGATCAACGGCAACAACTATTCGACGCTGTACGACCGCTTCAAGAACGCCGCAGGCACGCTGACCGTCGTCGATCCGGATTGCGGATCGGCCGCAACGCAGAGCCGCTACGTGCCGGCCGCGAACAGCCCCGGCTTCGGCCTCGGCGCGTGCCAGTTCAGCTTCCAGGCGCAGAACCCGATCCGCCCCGCCTCGCAATCGGTCCTCGTCCACAACGACACGCGGTTCAAGTTCGCCCCCGGCCATGCGCTGTACGTCGAGTTCGGCCTCTATCACCAGGATGCGCAGCGCTACGGCGTCCCCTCCTTCGCCCAGAACCGCAACGGCCCCACCCCGCCGATCGTGCCGGGCAGCAACCCGCTCAATCCCTTCGGCGTCGATGTCGGCTTCATCGGCCGCGCGATCGGATCGCAGGGCTTTGCCGGCACCCGCTACAAGGTCCAGCGCGACCAGGTTGACCAGCGGCACCTCGTGGTCGGCGCGGAAGGGGCGATCTCCAGCCGGTGGAATTATGCCGCCAGCTTCACCTGGTCGCGCGGCGAAGTGAATTCGGTCGACAAGGACACCGACATGCGGCTGTTCCAGGCCGCGCTGAACGGCTTTGGCGGCCCCAACTGCAACATCCGGTTCAACGGCGCGGGCTCGGGCGCGGTGCCGGGGTCGGGCAACTGCCTGTATCTGAGCCCCTTCGCCAAGGACAATCTGACGCAGGACCCGTCGCTGCTCTACAACATCCAGACCGAAGAGACCTCGACCAACATCCGCGAATATCTGATCGGCGAGGCGGTGCTGAACGGCACGCTGGTAGAGATCGCGGGGCGGCCGCTGGACATCGCGGTCGGCACCCAGTTCCGCAAGGATCGGCAGGTGGGCCGCTATTCGGACCTGTTCCAGAACGGCTTCGGCGCCTTCAACGGCCCGTTCCGCGATACCGACCTCAAGCGCGAGGTGAAGAGCGTCTTCGCCGAGGCGAACTTCAAGCCGCTCGACACGCTGACGCTCAATGCCGCCGCCCGCTACGAGGATTATGGCAACTTCAACACCGTCGCGCCCAAGCTGTCGGCGAACTGGCGGATCATCCCGGAAATCGCGATCCGCGCCTCGGCCAGCAAGGCGTTCCAGGCGCCGGCCATCGCCAACTCCAGCAACGCGCTGATCGGCACCAACGTCGCCAACATCATCGATCCGCGCGACGGCTCGCTCGTGTTCCGATCGGTTCTGCAATATGGCAACCCGTCGCTCCAGCCGCAAAAGGCCGACGTCTTCAATATCGGCACGACGCTGCTGCCGGTGCGCGGTGCCAGCCTGTCGGTCGACTATTGGCATTATCGCTATCGCAGCCAGATCCAGCTGCAGAACGGCCAGGCAGTGATCAACGCCGACCCCAATGGGCCGAACGTGATCCGCGATGCTGCCGGCGTGGCGCAGTCGGTGATCGTCACCTCCTATAATGCCCCCAGCGGCACTGCGACCTCGGGCATCGACGTCGCCGGACGCTATGAGGGTACCATCGGCCCGGTCGGCTTCACCTTCCGCGACAACCTCAGCATTCTGGTCAAATATGACGTCGATACCGGCACGCTGGTCTATGATGGCGTCGGCAAGCGCAACAACTACCAGACCTCGCCGCTCACCGCTGCAGCGGCGCCCCGCTACCGCAACGTCGCCGGCGTCGACGTCTCGCTGGCCGATCATGCGCTGAGCATCGACTGGCGCTACGTCTCCAGCGTCCGCGATGACTATCAGCAGGTCGTCGGTGCGCCGGAAGTGGCGCGGATCGGCGCCTGGTCCGTGTTCGACGCGCAGTACAATTTCCGCTTCGGCCCGGATCGCCGCTTCGAGCTCGGCGTCGGCGTGACCAACCTGTTCGACAAGGCGCCGCCGCACGCGATCTATACCGGCTACCTCTCCTCGGTCGCCGATCCCTATGGCCGCCAGACCTATATTCGCGCGAGCGCCCGCTTCTAGCGCGTAGCCCGACCCGATCCCTCCTCAGGGGCGCGCGAGCGATCGTGCGCCCTCTTTTTTGGTCAGCGGGCGACTTTCAGGAAATGCTCGAGAAAGCGCTGCGCCGCCGGCGGCAGCGTCCGGTCGGCCAGCCGCGCCACGCCGATCGTGCGCTCGATCACCGGATCGACCAGCGGGCGCGCCGCGATCCGGCCGCCGTGGAGCATCCGCAAGGTGGTTTCGGGGAGTGCCGTGATCCCCAGCCCCGCTTCGATCAGCGCGCCTACCGTCGCCAGCTGGGTGCAGTCGTACAGCGCCCGCGCGGCGACATTGGCCTGGAGCATCGCCGCGTCGGTAAGCGCGCGGACGCTACTGCGCGGCGCCATGGCGATGAAAGGATGCTCGGCGAAGATGCTCCACCGCGCCGGCTTGCCGGTATCGAGCGGGCCGCCGGCGGGTACCACCAGCACCATGGCATCCTGCATCAGCGGATCGAAGACGAACTTGCCGGCGTCGGGGGGCGTGGTCACCGCCAGGTCGAGCTGGCGCTCCTCCATCGCCTGGAACAGCGCGCCGGACAGGTGATCGCGCAACACGATCTCGACCTGGGGATGCAGCTCGCGGAAGCTGGCGATCGCCGCCGGCAGCGTGCCCGCCGCGACCGACGGCAGCGCGCCGATCACCACGCGACCCCGCGATCCCGCGAAATTCTGCGCCAGTTCCGAAAAGGCGTGGTCGAAGTCGGCGGTCAGCCGCTCGACGATCGGCAGCAGCGCCTCGCCGGCGCTGGTGAGCGCGACATTGCGCGAATTGCGATCGAACAGGCGCACGCCCAATTGCTCCTCGAGCAGCCGGATCGTGCGGCTGAGCGCCGGCTGCGACACATTGGCCGAGCGGCCGGTCTCGCTGAAACTGCCATGCTGGGCGACCTGCAGAAACAGCCGCAGGCTCGTTAGATTCGGCGTCCGCCGCATTCTGCCCTCTCCTCGCAAACCGATCCGCTTTTGTTATCCGATCGGCGGATCATGTTATTGCGTCGATGACGCTTCGGGCAAGTGCGCCCGCCATCGTTTCATTCTTGTAATCAATCGATCCACTAATTCTATTTCTTCGCTGAATAGCAATACGTCATACCTATTTTCGAGCGAAGCCGGTCGACACAGGCCGGGCGCGAGAGGGGATTTCTGAAAGCGCACGCGCCGGCACACGCTGCCGCGCCGACCATCGACACGCGCCCGTCCGACACCCGTTCTCGGCCCGCCCATCCGACCGACCCGCTACGGGGCGAGCGATCGACATCGCCCCGCAAGACGAAATGGGAGGATGACGATGGAAGCAACGCGACGGCTGGTTCGGTCCGCAGCGGGCATGAGCATTTTGGCGCTGACGACGGCCCTTGCCGCACCCGCCTGGGCGCAGGAGGCGGTGCCGGAAACGACGGCCGCCGAGCCGCTGCCGCCCGCCCAGGAGCAGGAAATCATCGTCACCGGCACCAACATCTCGGGGGTGAAGCCGGTCGGATCGGAAACGGTCACCGTCAATCGCGACCAGATGCTCGCCACCGGCCTTACCGACGTCGCCTCGGTGCTGCAGACGCTGCCGCAGGTGCAGAACAACCCCAATTCGGGCGGCTCCGGCCCGGTCTACCGCCAGGGCGGTACCGCCGGATATGGCGGCAACTCGACCCAGGGCACCGCGATCAACCTGCGGGGCCTGGGCACCTCCGCCACGCTGACGCTGGTCGATGGCCGGCGGGTGGTGCCGAGCGGTGCCGCGACGACCTTCACCGAAGCGATCCAGTTGCCCATCGCCGCGATCGAGCGGGTGGAAGTGGTGAGCGACGGCAACTCGGCCATCTACGGCTCGGACGCGATCTCGGGCGTGATCAACTATGTGCTGCGCAAGCACTTCACCGGCATCGAGGTCACCGGCCGCGGTACGGTGACGCGCTACAACAACCAATGGGGCGGATCGATCACCGCCGGCTATGACTGGGGCAGCGGCAACGTCATCGCCACCTATGACTATGATTATCGCGAGCCGTTCGCCAATGGCCGCTCCAGGTTCCTTCGCCGCGACCTCCGCGGGGTCGGCGGGCCCGATACGCGTGCGGTGGATGCGACCCTGGGGGTCACCGGGCCGACGCTGATCGTCGGCGGCAATGGCAGCCCATACAGCTATTACACGCTGCCGCGCGGGGCCGGCCCGGGGATCGCCTTCGGGCAGCTGACGCCGGGCGCCAATCTGGTCGACGCCGCCGATTACACCGACTTCCTCGGCAAGCAGAAGCGGCACCAGGCGGCGCTGATCCTGAACCAGGACGTGAACGACGCGATCTCGGTGTTCGCCCAGGGCTTCTACACCAAGCGCGACACGCTGAGCCGCGCCTATGGCAACAGCCGGCTCGGCAACAACATCACCATCTGCCAGGGGAGCCCCACCTATATCGGCGGCGCGCCGGCCAACGCCGCATCGTCTAGCGCCTTGTGCGGGGGTGCGCCGGGGCAGCTGATCGCGGTCGATCCGCTGCTGTTCTTCAACGGCCCGTCGGTCACCAGCAATCCGGCCGAGACGATCAGCCTCACAGGCGGCTTTACCGGCAAGCTGCCCGGCAGCTGGAAGGTGGACGGCTATTTCACCTATGCGCACGATTCCACCTGCGGCATCTGCAACTATGACAACAACGCCAATGGCGCGGCGCTGTCGGCCGAGATCCGGGCGGGCCGCATCGATCCGTTCACGACGACGCCGCTCACCGCCGCGCAATACGGCACGTTCATGGGATCGAACGTCCAGCTCGCGTACAACACCTTCTACGACAGCCTGCTGAAGCTCGACGGACCGCTGTTCGCGCTGCCCGCCGGATCGGTGCGCACCGCCTTCGGCGGCGAACTCGCCTATAATCGCCAGCATCTAGTCAACGGCAGCAACAACGCGTTCGAGAACAATCCCGCCAACAACAATTACGCCGTCACCAACGACACGACGGCGCGGCGCACCACCGCCTCGGCGTTCGCCGAGCTGTTCGTGCCGATCCTCGGTGCCGACATGGGGATACCGCTCGTCCAGTCGCTCGATCTCGATGCGGCGGTGCGCTACGACAATTATTCGGACTTCGGCTCGACCACCAACCCCAAGGTCGGCGCCACCTGGCGGGTGAACGACGCGCTTTCGATCCGCGGCTCCTGGGGCACCTCGTTCCGCGCGCCCGCGCTGACCGACACCAATCCGCGCAACTTCTCGGCGGCGGTGATCGGCGTGCCGATCGTCAACGCATCGGGCCGGCCGGACATCGGCTTCGTCTTCCCGGGCAACTCCAGCGCCTACCAGATCATCGGCGCCAATCCCGACCTCCAGCCGGAAACCGCCACGACCTGGTCCGCGGGCCTCGACTTCGCGCCCAAGACGTCGGGCTTCCGGGCGTCGGTGACCTATTACAACACGCATTACAGCGACCAGATCGTCGGCCAGAATACCGGCCTGTTCCTGTCGAACCCGACCTTCGCCTCGCTCTACAGCCGCTACATCATCCCGGTGAACAATCCGGCGACGTGCGTCAGCGGCAGCCCCGCCACCTACGACCCGGTGCTGGCCCGCTTCATCGCCGACCATCCCGCGCTCTACAACGTGCCCGTGCTCGGCGCCTGCTCGGTCAACGTCATCGTCGACGGCCGCTCGGCCAATGCCGCGACGACCTTCCAGGACGGCATCGACGTGCAGCTGAGCTACACGCTGCAGACCGGGATCGGCCGCTGGTTCGTCAGCGCCAACGCCACGCGTATCCTCAACCAGACGCTGCAGACCGTCGCCGGCGGCATGACCCAGGACGTGCTGGATACCTATTATTATCCGGTCAGCCTGCGCGGCCGCGGCCAGATCGGCTGGAACAAGTCGGGATTCGGGGTGAACCTGTTCGTCAACTATGTCGGCAGCTACACCAACACGATCCCGCTGCCCGGCCAGCCGCAATCCGAGGTGCCGTCCTGGACCACCGCCGATCTTGGCATCAGCTATGCCGTGCCCAAGGGCAGTAAACTGCTCGGCGGGTTGCGGCTCGGCCTCAACGTGCAGAACGTCACCAACGAGGATCCGCCCATCGTGTTGACCCGTGCCGGCAGCAATTTCGGTGCCTATGATCCGTCGAACGCCAATATCCTCGGGCGCACGTTCAATTTCCAGATTACCAAGAGCTTCTGAACATGAGACTTATCACGGGAGATGCGAGCATGAAGGCATGGATGACAGCGCTGGCCTGCGGGGTGGCGGCTTGCGCGATGCCCGCCGCCGCGGTGGCGCAGACCAGCGCGCCGGTGGCTGCCACCGACACGGGCAAGGTGCAGGGCGCGATCGAGGACGGCGTGGCCAGCTGGAAGGGCATTCCCTTCGCCGCACCGCCGGTGGGGCCCCTGCGCTGGCGCGCGCCGCAGCCGGCTGCGGCCTGGCAGGGCGTCCGTCCCGCCACCCAGTACAGCCATGACTGCATGCAGAAGCCCTTTCCCAGCGATGCGGCGCCGCTCGGCACCACGCCTGCGGAGGACTGCCTGTACCTCAACGTCTGGAAGCCCGCTGCCGCATCGGCCACCGCCAAGCTGCCGGTGATGGTGTGGATCTATGGCGGCGGCTTCGTGAACGGAGGCGCCTCCCCGCCCACCTATGCCGGCGCCAACATGGCCAAGCAGGGCGTGCTGTTCGTCAGCTTCAACTACCGAGTCGGGCGCTTCGGCAGCTTTGCCCTGCCCCAGCTCACCAAGGAGAATCCGGACGGCGGGCTGCTCGGCAACTACAACTTCATGGACCAGATCGCCGCGCTCAAATGGGTGCAGAAGAACATCGCGGCGTTCGGCGGCGATCCGTCGAACGTGACGATCATCGGCGAGAGCGCCGGCGGCATGTCGGTCCACACGCTGGTCACCTCGCCCTTGTCGCGCGGGCTGTTCAGCAAGGCGGTCGTGATGTCCGGCGGCAACGCGCAGACGGCGAAGAACGCGACGCTCAAGGATGCCGAGGCGATCGGCGAGAACCTCGCCCGCGCCCATGATATCGACCCCGCCGCCCCGGATGCGCTCGCCAAGCTCCGCGCGCTCAGCGCCGAGCAGGTGACCGATGGCCTCAGCATGATGGAGCTGTTCCAGCCCAAGCCGGGGCCGCGCACCTATGGCGGCCCGATGCTCGACGGCAAGCTGCTCGTCGATCAGGAAAAGGCCTATGCCAGCGGCGACTTCGCGCATGTGCCGATGCTGATCGGCGCGACCAGCGCCGACATGGGCGGCAAGTCCGGCTTCATGATCGCTGGCGCGCGCGAGGCGAGCGCGATGGTCGCCGCGCAGAAGGTGCCGGTCTGGGAGTATCGCTTCTCCTATGTTGCGGACTCGGTCGGCCAGCCGGGCGCCGGGCATGCCACTGACATCCCGTTCTTCTTCGACAATGCCCGCATCAAATATGGCGCGGCGACGACGGCGAAGGACGAGCAGGTCGGCAAGACGATCAGCGCCTATCTCGCCAACTTCGCCAAGAAGGGCGATCCCAACGGCGCGGGCCTGCCGGCCTGGCCGCGCTTCACCGCATCGGGCGACGAGATCCTCGACTTCGCCGCGGACGGCAAGGCGGTGGCGGCGCGCGATCCCTGGGGCGCGGAGATCGACGATCTGCAGGCCCGCACCAAAGCGGCGATGACGTCGGGCAAGTATAACAGCCTGACCACGCCGCTGGGCAAGATGCTCGACGATCCTGCCGCCCGGGCGGTACTCGCCAAGCATCTGCCCGACATGGTCAAGAACCCGCAAATCGACATGGCCCGCGGGCAGACGCTGGTCGGCATCCGGGCCTATTTCCCGGCGCTGCTGACCGATGCCAAGCTCAAGGCGATTGATGCGGACCTGGCGACGGTACCCACCAAGCCGAGCTGAACCTCGCCCCCCAGAGCCTTCACCACCGCGGCAGGCGCGGCGCCAAGGGCCGCCCCTGCCGCGAAGCCTCGAGGTCGCGAAGCAAAGCCCCCGGCCCGCTTCATCATACCCGCGATCCGGCCAGCACTGCCTCCGGACGCGGTTCCACATGCCGACATCTGCGAACACGATGGAGAGGATCGCGGCGACCGGGCACCCGCTCCAGGTTCAATGCTGCCGCACGCGCCCGGCCGCGAATTCGCGCGCGAGCGCGATGAACGCTTGAAAGGCCGCGGAAGAATTGCGCCGATTGGAATAATAGAGGCACAATGGAACCAGCGGCGGGGTCCAGTCTTCAAGAATGCGCACGAGCCGCCCCGCCTTTATATCGTCGCAGACATCCGCTTCCATGAAATAGCCGATGCCCAAACCGTTCGTCACCGCGATTCGGGCGAGCGAGGCTTCGTCGAGGGTCATCGGACCATCGACATCGAGCTGCAGCTGTTCGCCGTCCTTCTCGAACCGCCATCTGAACAACGCGCCATTGGGTAGCCGGACACGAATGCAAGGGTAGGCGAGCAGCTCCCGCGGCAGTTGCGGTATCGCCCGGTTCTCGAAAAAGGCGGGAGATGCGGCAATCGCCATGCGTCGGACCTGGCCGAGCGGAATGGCGATCGCGTCGGCGGGTACCAGGTCCGCGCTGCGCACGCCGAGATCAAAGCCCGCCGCGACGACGTCGACAAGCCGCCCCTCCGTCACGAGGTCGATATGAACCTGGGGATATCGCTGCAGATAGCTGAGGATCAGCGGCGCCATGATCTCGCGCGCCGCCGTCGCGAAGGCGTTGATGCGCAAGGTGCCCGACGGCGTCTCCTGCTGGGCGCGGGCCGTGTTCATCGCCTTCTGGATATCCTCGAGCGCCGGCTTGATCTGCGCAACGAACACTCTGCCCGCATAGGTGAGAGAGACGCTGCGCGTGGTGCGATTGAAAAGGCGGACGGATAGCTCGCGTTCGAGTTTGCCCACGGCATTGCTGACGGCGGTCGTCGACATGCCGAGCTCCAGCGCCGCCGCGCGAAACGAGCCGCACCGAACGATGGCAAGAACCGCCTCCAGCTCGATCAGCGAATGCCGCTTCATTATCCCGGTTTCCGTAACATGCTATGCCGATTTGTCTCGATTATCAGGCGGAAACGCAAACCCTAAATGTCCTTCGTCACCGTTCAGGAGATGAAGATGCAACCAGATCTACCCAAGCCGATTGCCGACTATATCGAGGCCAACGCCCGTCTCGATACTGAGGGCATGCTGAAGCCCTTTGGAAGGGACGCCGTTTTCATCGACAACGGCAAGCGCTTCGTCGGCCATGCGGCCATTCGCCGGCTCATCGAGGAAGAGGTGATTCCGGTGAAGGCGATCTTCACGCCCGATTCGGTTCGGGAAGAAGATGGCGATTTCGTCGTCGAAGGTCCGGCCCATGGTGCGTTCCCGGGCAGCCCGCTCCGCTTCACCTACCGGTTCACCCTGGCGCACGGCGCCATCAAGACGCTGGAAACCACGGTATGAGCGCCAAGGCCGATCCCACGGAGTTCGCCGGCAAGCGCGTGCTGGTCAGCGGTGGCACGAAGGGCCTGGGCCGCGCCACGGTCGCGCGTTTCCTCGCCGGAGGAGCGCGGGTCGTCACGGCTGCCCGCACGGTCCAGGACCCGATCGAGGGCGTCGACTATGTGCAGGCGGACCTGACCACCGCTGCAGGTGGCGAAGCCTTGGCCAGCGCGGCGCTTGCGCGGCTGGGCGGGATCGACATCCTCGTCCATGTTCTCGGCGGCTCGCATGCGCCGGCAGGCGGCTTCGCCGCGCTGACCGAGGACCATTGGCTCGCCGAGCTGAACCTCAATCTGCTGGCGGCCGTCCGGCTCGACCGCCTGCTGATCCCGCAGATGCTCGAGCGCGGCGCCGGCACCGTGGTGCACGTCACCTCGATCCAGGCCGTCCTGCCGCTGCCGGACTCCACGACCGGATATGCTGCCGCCAAGGCTGCGCTGCGGACCTACAGCAAGGCGATCTCGAAGGAGCTCGGTCCGAAGGGCGTGCGGGTCAACGCCGTCTCGCCCGGCTGGATCATGACGGAGGCTGCCGGAGCCTTCCTCGAAAGGCTTCGCGCGGCGAAGGGCGGCACGATCGAGGAGGCGCGCCAGTCCGTGCTCGATGCCCTCGGGGGGATTCCGATCGGGCGCGGTGCCGAGCCCGAAGAGGTAGCCGATCTCATCGCCTATCTCGCCGCCGATCGCGCAGCGGCGATCCACGGCGCCGAGTTCGTCATCGACGGTGGGACCATCCGCACCGTCTGAGGGGGCTGCGCGCACGGCCCTCGAGCGCGGTGTGACCGGACGGCCGGTTGCGCCGCGTTCGATGCGAAGGCGCGGGAGGAAGGCCGCCCCCGCCACGCACCTTTCCGAGCGCGATTCGACATCAGTCGCTTATCGCGATGTGGATCCCTGCCCCGTGGCGGGCAAGGTGCGAATAGGGGCTGACCCGGTCCGCCTCCTGCACGAGGCTGGCGGCAAGATCGCGCGCCAGCCCCGGCAGGCTGACCGTCAGCCGCACCTCGATCCCGAAGCCGGCGCCGTCCTCGCGCATGCCGAGCCCCACTGCCGCGACCACTGCGCTGTCGTCGGCGAGGACCAGCCGCCGCCGGTTCGCCACGAAGCGCAGTGCGCTCAGAAAGCACGCGGCATGGCTGGTGGCGAAAAGCTGTTCCGGATTGGCGCCGGCATCGTCGCCGCCCAGCGCGCGCGGCGCAGCGAGCGGGATAGCCGGCACGCCGCCCTCGATGGTCGCGCTGCCCGACCGGCCACCGACCACGCGGGCGCGCGCCTCGTACAGGATGTGCATTGCGACCTTCTCACTTTCCTCTGCAGGTCGGCACGCGGGATAGACGGGGCCGCGACGTTGGTCCGCGGCCCCTCCGCTTCAGAAGAAGAAGCGGAATCCGCCGGTCGCGATCACGTTGCTGTAGCGGGTCGAGAGCACCGAATCCAACGTACCGGCCGTCGCATTGAAGCGCTCGACCTGATGCCGCCCGATCCGGGCGTACCGCACATCGGCTACCAGTTCGAGGCCGCCGCCGAGTGATACCGAAGCGCCGGCGATGCCCTGCAGCGCGAGCTTGCCGGAAACGCTCGTCGGAATGTTGATCGCCGGACCATCGGCGGCGACCAGATAGCGCGTGTCGTAGTCGATGGCGCCATGGCCGATGCCGGCCCCCAGCGAGAAGCGCAGCCGCTCGGCGATGCGCGGCGTGTCGTAGATGAGGTTGACCATCTCGGTGGTCACCGAGCGACGGCCTTCGAGCAGCGTCCGCTGCTGCCCGTTCAGATCGAGCCGCTTGAGCGTGTTGCGGCTGGCCGAGAATTCGGCTTCGACGCGCGCGCGCCCCCAATCGCCGGTAGCGGCGACCGCACCGAGAACAACGCCACCCGTGAGACCGTCTTTCGCATCGGTTTCGATGACGCGCGGCAGGCCGGCGGGAGTCGCGCCGCGCAGGGTCTGCTCGCGGCCGAAGCGATCTCCGAGGAAGCCGCCGACATATATCGATCCGGCGCCGGGCTCTTCTGCGGTCGGTCGCGCCTGCGCAAAGGCTGGCACCGTGACGAACAACGCACCGACAGCGGCGAGTGTAGAAACCAAGTTACGCACAAATCCTCCAGAAACAACTGTTCAGCCCAAAAACGCGGCTGGCCTCGCTCCCGTAGTTTCTGGTAAACATCCGTTAAAGCTGTAATGAGTTTCAATGGTAATGGCAGCTATTGTGATGCATCATAACAAACAATGTATCTGCATTTACTATGTTGTCGGCCAGAGTATTTACATATTCCCGATGCACGGCGGTTTACCCGGCAGCACATCCCACGGACGTTACCATCGTATTCCTTACGGTGAAGACTGAAGCGGGATGGAAATCCAGCCGCGCCAAAAGGCGCGAGCGACCCGACGCCTCTTCCAGCGGAGGCGTTGCCCTGGCCCGGCGCAGCCCCAGCGCCGGGCCCTTTTTCTTCCGCGTTGCGGCGCCCCGGCGTGCCGCACGCCCGAACGGATATGGATCATGAGAAGAATCGCGAAGCATATCGTCCGGCGCGGACTTTGGCACGGCTTGGCGGCGGCGCTGGCCTGCTCGCCCGCGATGGCCCAGCACGAAGCCGAGCACCAACACCCCCCGCGCGCGATCGCCGGGGCGAAGACCCAGGGCAGCCATGTCGAGGTCGACGGCGCCCGCATCTGGTATGCGAGCATCGGCCACGGCGCGCCGGTGGTGCTGCTGCACGGTGGAATGGCGAGCAGCCGAAGCTGGGACGGCCAAGTGCCGGCACTGGTCGCGGCGGGGTATCGCGTCATCCTGATCGACAGTCGCGGCCATGGCCGCAGCACGCTGGGCCCCCATCCCCTGCGGTACGAATTGCTCGCCGACGACGTGCGCGCGGTGCTGGCGCATCTCCACCTCGTCCGGCCGATCGTGATCGGCTGGAGCGACGGCGGCATCGTCGCGCTGATGCTGGCGATGCGCGGGAATGCCCGGCCCTGCGCGGTCTATGCCTTCGGTGCCAACATGGACAAGGCGAGCGTGCGGCCGGGCGCGGACGATGCCCCCATTCTCGCCACTATCGTGCCGCGCCTCGCCGCGGACTATGCGGCACTGGCCCCCGATCCGAACGGGTTCGGCCGGCTGGCAGAGGCGACCCGTGCGATGCAGGCGGCGCAGCAGGATATCGGCCCCGCACAGCTGGCCACGATCCGCACGGCGGTCACCATCGCCGGCGCGGAAGACGACGAGTTCATCCTGCCGGCCCATTTCCGCGCGCTCGCCGGTGCCATTCCGTCGGCGCGGCTGGAGCTGTTTCCGACCGGCGGCCACTTCGTGCCATGGAAGATGCCCGACCGGTTCAATCGATCGCTGCTGACCTTCCTCGCGCACGCACCGTGCGGGCGACGGCGCGAGGCATTGCAGCGCTAACGCACGTCGCTACCCCGGTCACCACCGCCGCTCGAACGGTAGCACGACGGTAGCCGGGGGGACGGCATCATATGCCGATGAGCAACGATCCCCGCCCCGCCGAGGCCATCGGCACCCTGGACGCCGCGCATTTCGAGCAGGCGCTGCACCGGCTTCCGGTCGACGCGCTCAACGTCGCCCAGCCCGAGCTGTTCGCGGCGGGGCTGGCACCGCACTATCTCGCCCGGCTGCGCCACGAGGCGCCGGTGCATCATTGCGCGGAGAGCCGCTTCGGGCCCTATTGGTCGATCACGCGCCACAGCGACATCGAGGCGATCGAGCTCGATACCGAGACCTTCTCCTCGGCGCACGCCAATGGCGGGATCACCATCGGCTCCAGCGCCGACGACCCGCAATTCTTCCCCGCGTTCATCTCGATGGACCCGCCCCGCCATGCCGAACAGCGCCGGGCGGTGGCGCCGGCCTTCTCGCCCGAGCGGCTGGCGCAGATGGCGCCGCGGTTGCGCGAATGGGCCGCGGACATCCTCGACGGGCTCCCGCGCGGCAGCTGGTTCGACTGGGTCGACCGCGTCTCGATCGAACTGAGCGCACGCACGCTGGCGCTGCTGCTGGGCTTTCCCCAGACACGCTCGCGCGATCTGATCCGCTGGTCCGACGCGATGGTCGCGCTGCCCGGGCACCCCGCCTTCCTGTCGCTCGAGGACAAGCTGCGGGTGATGCACGAATGCTTCGGCACGTTCGACGCGATCTGGGCGGAGCGGCGCGCGGCCAGCGAAGGCGATGACCTGATTTCGCTCCTCGCGCGGGGCGCCGACACCCGCGCCATGCCGAAGGACGAATTCTACGGCAACATCCTGCTGCTCATCGTCGGCGGCAACGACACCACCCGCAACAGCATCAGCGGCAGCATCCTCGCCATGCACCGTTTCCCCGAGGAATGGCGCAAGCTCCAGGCCGATCGGGACCTGCTGGCCAATCTCACGCCCGAGTTGCTGCGCTGGCAGACGCCGATCGCGCATATGCGGCGCACCGCGACGCGCGACGTGACGGTCGGCGGCCGAACCATCCGTCGCGGCGAAAAGGTGGTGTTGTGGTACCTTTCCGCCAATCGCGACGAAGCGCTGTTCGAACGTCCCGACGACTTCCTCCTCGATCGACACAATGCCCGTCGCCATCTCGCGCTCGGCACCGGCATGCACCGCTGCATCGGCGCGCGCCTGGCAGAGCTGCAGATCCGCACCTTGTGGGAAGCCATGCTGGAACGCGCGCTGTCGTTCGAAGTGGAGGCGGAACCGCTGCGGATACCGTCCACCTTCATTCACGGATATCAGCGCGTCCGCGTGCGGCTATCGTGATCGAGGCCCCTTAGATCTGCCGCAGGCGGTCGGCCTCCCCATCCAGAGACACCCTGTCGCAAAAGGGCGAGCACAGCAGCGCCAATCGGAGCAGCCGTTCCCATTGCGCCACGCCTCCCCGATCGGCATCGCCTCTACGGAGCGATTCTTGTGGCATGTGGGAGACTCCGCCGCGTTCCTCTTTGCAGATACTTCGCCGGGATAGTTTCCATATTGGCGAGGAAGCGACGAAAATGACGTTACGTTCGCAGCGACATTGCGATCTGGCACCGTTCGCCGCGCCTTCCCAACGGCTCACCGCTCTTTAAATTGCCGATTCTATCAATATATCGGGCCCCATACCGCGCTAGCAGAGTGGAGACGCCGCAAAGACGTTGCGAGAGGGTCCGGCGGGGGCAGGGAGTCGGAAGCGTGAAGAAGGACATTTTGACCACCGCGGACGCCGCCAAATTGCTGGGGGTCTCGGTGCGCACGGCTCAGGTCCTGATCGAGGGGGGCACGATTCCGTCCTGGAAGACGCCCGGCGGCCACCGCCGGGTCTATCTCGCCGATGTGCGGGCCCTGATCGACAGCAAGCAGCCGTCCGCGGAGGCTGAGGCGTCCGCCGTTCTCGTCGTCGTTGCCGCCAGCGACCGGCTGCCGGACTATCGCGCCGCCGCCGCCAACGCAGCCGATTTCGTGATCGATTATTTCGACGATGTGCTCGCCGCATTGGTCACGATCGGCTCGGCGCGCCCTTATGCCGTGCTGGTAGACTGCACCTCGGGGCTGAACAGCCAGCCGCTGTTGCGCAGCCTCGCGGCGAACAAGACCATCGCGACGACCCGGCTCCTTGCCGTCGGCGGCGACGGCTGCGTTCCGGCAGACCTCGCCGGCCGGGTCTCGCGCGTGGCGACGCCGGCACAGGCACTCGCGCAGTTGCGCGGATCGGCGTTCGTCGCGGAGGATACGGGATTCGCCGACTGGGGCGTCGCCTTCCCGGTTTCGCAGGACGAACGGCGGCGACTGATGGCGGTCGAGCGCTCGGGCCTGCTCCACTCCGAAGCCGAAGAGAGCTTCGATCGGCTGACCTGGCTCGCCGCCCAGACCTTCGATGCGCCGATCGCGCTGCTGACGCTGCTCACCCCCACCAAGCAATGGTTCAAGTCGAAGATCGGCCTCGACATGGCCGACACGCCGCGCAGCTGGGCCTTTTGCAACCATACGATCCTGCAGCGCGACGTGTTCACCGTCGCCGACCTTTCGGCCGACCCGCGCTTCGCCGACAACCCCGCAGTGGCCGGTGAACCGGGCTTCCGCTTCTATGCCGGCGCACCGGTGATCGACGGTGACGGCTTCATCGTCGGATCGCTGTGCGTGATCGACCGCAAGCCGCGGGTGCTCCGCGAGCGCGAGGCGAAGACGATCCAGGCGCTGGCCGCCGTCGCCTCGGACGAGGTGCGGCTCCGCGCGCTGGACCGCAAGCTGCGCTCGGCCACGCGCGCCAGGCGCTAGCCTTCCCGCCGCGCGGCGTTCACGGTCGTGCGCCGTTCCCTTTCCCATCGAAAGCGCTTGCCGATGCATCGATTGCCGCCGCCGTCCGCCTGGATTTCCGCGTTCGTCGCGGCGTTGGTCGGGTTCGGCGGCACGGTCGCGCTGGTGATCCGGGCGCTGCAGGCGCTCGGCGCGACGGGGCCGCAGATCGGCACGGCGCTTACCGCCCTCTGCCTGGGAATCGCGATCGGCAGCGCGGTGCTGTCGATCCAGCAGCGGGTGCCGGTGATCCTCGCCTGGTCGACGCCCGGCGCCGCGCTGCTTGCCGGCGTGTCGGGCGTGTCCTGGAGTGTCGCCGTCGGCGCCTTCCTCTTCGCGGCACTGGTCGGGATCGCGTTCAGCCTGATCCCGGCGCTCGGCCGGCTGGCGGCGGCGATCCCGCACGCGATCGCCGCGGCGATGCTGGCCGGCGTGCTGATGCCCTTCTGCCTCAACCTGTTTCGGCTGGGCAGCGTCGACCCGCTGCTGGTGGCGAGTCTCGTCATCCTCTTCCTCGTCGCCCGATGGCGCTTCCCGGTCTATGCGCTGCTCGTCGTGCTCGCCGCGGGTATCGCGCTGGCGCTGATCCGCGGCCAGGTCGGCGCCGTGGTGCCCGGCGCGGTGTTCGGCAGCCTGGTGCCGGCGCCGATCGCGTTCGATGCCGGCGCGCTGGCGAGCATCGGGCTGCCCTTGTTCTTCGTCACCCTGGTGTCGCAGAACCTGCCCGGTCTCGCCGTGCTGCGCGGCGCGGGATATCCGGCGCGGCCGACGCCGCTGCTGCTCGGCGCGGGACTCGCCAGCCTCGCCGCCGCGCCCTTCGGCGGCCATGCGGTCAATCTGGCGGCGATCACGGCGGCGATCTGCACCAACGAGGAGGCCGATCCGGAACCACGCCGCCGCTGGAAGACGGGCCTGCTCTATGGCGGCTTCTACCTGCTGCTCGCCGCGTTCGCGCCACTGCTCGTACGCCAGTTCCTGGCATTGCCGACTACGCTGATCGCGGCGCTGACCGGCATTGCGCTGCTCCCGCCGCTGGGCGCGGCGATCGGCAGCCTGGCCACCGCGCCGGAGGATCGCGACGCCGCCATTCTCACCCTGCTCGTCACCGCCTCGGGCGTGTCGATCTTCGGCCTCGGCTCGGCGCTGTGGGGGATCGTCGCCGGGCTCCTCGCGCTCTCCGCCGCCCGCCTGCTGAAGCGGCAATAGCCCCGACAACCGCCGGTCCGGGATGCGGAGCTTCTCCGGCTACGCTGCCGTAACATGTCTGTAGCCGTATTTTCAATCCGGCAGTATTGCCATATTTGATAGAAATGATACCCCGGCACCACCGGAGGTCGAAGCACGAATCCCCAATCCTTCGGAACACCGAATGCAGCCAACGTCCCCCTGCTGCTGCGTTCGGCGGCACGATCGAGTTGCGAGCCACCCGTCCCGGGTGCGGCTGGCGGCGTGTCCCACGCCGTCGCCGCGCCAACGAGCAGGCGTGCCTCCTCCCGACGGCGCCTCAGCCATTCGAAGGAGTTTGATGATGACCGAAGCCCATCCTGCCGACCAAGCCGACATCCTGCGCCGCGCCGCCGAGAATCAGGCGCGCCTCACCGCCGAGCTCAAGCCCGCCTACAACTTCATCGTCTGCGGCGCCGGCTCCTCCGGCTCGGTGGTTGCCCGGCGGCTGGCCGAGAATGCGGCCGTTCAGGTCCTGCTCGTCGAAGCGGGCGGCAGCGACGAAGCGGAGTCGGTGCTGAACCCCGCCCTGTGGCCGACCAATCTCGGCACCGAGCGCGACTGGGGCTTCACCGCCGAGCCCAATCCGCACCTGAACGGCCGCGCCTTGCCGATGTCGATGGGCAAGGGCCTGGGCGGCGGCTCCAGCATCAACGTGATGGTCTGGGCGCGCGGCCACCGCAGCGACTGGGAACATTTCGCTGCGGAAAGCGGCGACGCGCGGTGGAACTACCAGAACGTACTCGACATCTATCGCCGCATCGAGAACTGGCGGGGCGCGCCCGACCCGAGCCATCGCGGCACGGACGGCCCGGTATGGGTGCAACCCGCCGCCGATCCGAGCCCGATCGCGCACGCGCTGCTCGATGCCGCCAGCGAACTGGGCATCCCCACCTTCGACAGCCCGAACGGCCGGATGATGGAAAGCGAAGGTGGCGCCGCGATCACCGACATGCTGGTGCGCGACGGGCGTCGCCAGTCGCTGTTCCGTGCCTATGTCCAGCCCTATCTCGATCGCCCCAACCTCACCGTGATAACCGGCGCGACGGTCGAGCGGATCGCCTTCGAGGGCAATCGCGCCGTCGGCGTCGACCTCCTTCATGGCGGCGCGCGCACCCGGATCGGCGCGCGGCAGGAAGTGGTGCTCTCGATGGGCGCGATGCAGACGCCCAAGGTGCTGATGCATTCGGGCATCGGCGACGAGGCGGAACTGCGCCGGGTGGGCATTCCCGTCCGCCAGCATCTGCCGGGTGTGGGCGCCAATCTGCAGGACCATGTGTCGTTCGGCTGCACCTGGGAATATGCCGAGCCGATCGCGCCCCGTAACAGCGGCAGCGAGGCGACGCTCTACTGGAAGAGCCGTCGCGAACTGACCGCCCCCGACCTGCTGTTCTGCCAGGTCGAGTTCCCGGTGCCGAGCGAGCGGACCGCCGCGCGCGGCGTGCCCGAGCATGGTTGGACGATGTTCGCCGGCCTCGCCCAGCCGCAGAGTCGCGGGCGTTTGCGGCTGCGCAGCGACGATCCGGCGGCGGCGTTGCAGATCGATGCGAACATGCTGTCGGACCCTGCCGACATGACCGCCGCGCTGGCGTGCATCGAGCTCTGCCGCGAACTCGGCAACGCCCGGGCGTTCCGACCGCTGGTCCGCGGCGAGGTGATGCCCGGCGATCTGCGCGGAGAGGCGCTGAAGGACTATGTCCGCGATTCGGCGGTGACCTACTGGCACCAGACCTGCACCGCCAAGATGGGTCGTGACAGCATGTCGGTCGTCGACGGGTCGCTCCGCGTCTACGGCGTCGAGGGCCTGCGCATCGCCGATGGCTCGGTCCTGCCGCGCGTCACGACCGGCAACACCCAGGCGCCCTGCGCGATCATCGGCGAACAGGCGGCGGCAAGCCTGCGCGCGGCGCATCAGCTCTGACCCGCCGGCTGCGCCGGGTGTGCCAGCGGATCGCAGGCATATCCGGCACTCCCCACCCGGGCGCACGTCCTTTGCGGAGTTCCACCATGTACCGCTTTCCCACGCATGCATTTCAGGAACAGGTCCACCGCGCGACCAGCATCGGCCGCATTCTCGTCGTCGACGAAGACGAGCGTGGACGCGACCATATCCTCGCCTATCTGCGCGACCATCGCTGGACCGCGATCGGTTCGGGCGCGCGCGATGTCGCCCACCAGCTGCACAGCCGTCAGCTGAGCCTCGTCGTCCTGAGCGCACGCCTGCGCAGCCGCAACGCGCTCGACGTGCTGCGCGAGATCCGCGGCCGCTCGGACGTGCCGGTGATCCTGTACGCCGATGGCGAGGCCGACAGCGTGAGCACGATCGTCGGCCTCGAGCTGGGCGCCGACGACTTTCTCGCGGGTACGCTCAACCTCGCCGAGCTGGTGGCACGCGTCCGCGCGGTGCTGCGCCGGCAGGAGCTGGGCCGCGTCGTCAGCGCCCCCCTCCGCGGCGGCTATCGCTTCGCCGGCTGGGAGATGCGCCATGCCGAACGCGCGCTGATCGCACCCGACGGCACCCAGATCGATCTCACCAAGGGCGAGTACAGCCTGCTCGCCGCCTTGCTCGAGGCACCCGGCCGATCACTGTCGCGCGTCCACCTGATGCGCGCTACCCGCGCCCACGACGACATCTTCGACCGCAGCGTCGACGTGCAGGTCCTGCGACTGCGCAAGAAGCTGGCGCGGGCGCCGGGCGGCGAGGCGCTGATCAAGACCGAGCGCGGGTTCGGCTATCGGCTGGAGGCCGAGGTTGAATCGCTATTCTGAGAGGGGGTCGGTGTCGTCCATGCCGCGCGCGTACACGGCATCGCGGAGGCGGATGATCCGGGCGTTGAGGTCGCCCAGCGCGCGCACCGTGTCTCCGGACGCCGCGAGCAGCGCCTCGTTGAGGCAGCGCGCCTGCGCCCGCAGCGCGCGCCCCGCATCGGTGAGCGCGACGATCACCTGGCGCTCATTCTCCGGATTGCGCGTGCGCCGCAGAAACCCCGCGGCTTCGAGCCGCTTGAGCAGCGGCGTCAGCGTGCTCGGTTCGAGCGCGAGGCGCTCGGCGATGTGGCCGATCGGCAGCTGGTCGTCGCGCCACAGCACGTTGAGCACCAGATATTGCGGATAGGTCAGCCCGAGCCGGTCGAGCAGCGGCTTGTACAGCCGCTGGATCGCCATGCCCGCCGAATAGACCGAAAAGCAGAGCTGGTGCTCCAGCCCTACCGGCCCTGCCTCCTGATCCGTCACGTCCTGCTCCTCTGGGCACCAATCCGCGAGAATATATATCGCGATAAAAATCTGGTACAAGAGCACGTGAATTAGGGATAACAGTTATCGCGATAACTGTTATCTCGATGGAGGTTGCAATGGACATGCTGTACCAGACAAGCGCCCGTGCTGCCGGTGGCGAGGAGGGCGTGCTGACCATCGCAGATGCCGGCCTGACGTTGCGCATCAGCGCACCGCCGGCGCTTGGAGGCTCCGGCGAGGGGATCAATCCCGAGCAACTGCTCGCCTCCGGATATGCCACCTGCTTCCTGCGTGCGCTCCGCACCGTCGCACGGCGCCGCAAGGTCGCGCTCCCCGTCGACAGCAGCGTCGAAGCCGTCCTTGGCATCGGCCTGCGCCAGGACGCGATCGGGTTCGATCTGTCGGTGGCCTTGTCGGTAACCCTGCCGGGCCTGCCCGAGCAGCTGGCCGGCAGCCTGATCGAAGAAGCCGGCGACATCTGCCCGCTCTCATCCCTCGCCCGCCACGGGCACCGCGTCCAGCTTTCCATCGCCTGATTTGCCAACGAACCGAGAGGAGTAGACCCATGACGACCAACAAGCGCACCTTCATCGCCGCCCTTGGCGCACTCGCCCTCACCGCGGTTGCCGCCGCCCCCGGCGTCGCCACCGCCCGGCAGGCCGCACCGGCGCCGGCCGCTGCCCGCAACGTGGTCCTGGTCCACGGCGCCTTCGCCGACGGTTCCGGCTGGCGCGCCGTTTACGATAATCTCACCCGCCGCGGCTACCGCGTGACGATCGTCCAGAACCCGCTCACCTCGCTGGCCGACGACGTCGCCGCCACCAGGCGCGCGTTGGACCAGCAGGATGGCCCCACCATCCTGGTCGGGCATAGCTGGGGCGGTACGGTCATCACAGAAGCAGGCGTCCACCCCAAGGTGACCGGCCTGGTCTACGTCTCCGCACTCTCCCCCGATGCCGGCGAAACGACGGCCGACCAGTATAAGGGCTTCACCACCCCGCCCGAGTTCGTGCTGAAGACGACGCCGGACGGGTTCGGCTATATCGACCCGGCCAAGTTCCAGGCCGGCTTCGCCGCCGATGCCACCGATGCGGAAGCCGCCTTCCTGCGGGATTCGCAGGTGCCGATCGCGATGGCCTCGTTCGGGGTCAAGCTGCAGAACGCCGCCTGGAAGACGCGGCCGAGCTGGGCGGTGATCGCTACCGACGACAAGGCGTTCGACCAGCGCATGCTGCACAGCATGGCGACCAAGATCGGCGCCGAGGTGACCGAGGTGAAGGCGAGCCATGCGGTGTTCATGACTCAGTCCGCGGTGGTCGCGGACGTGATCGACGGTGCCGCCAAGCACGCCGCGCACAAGCACAAGTCGAACTGAGCGATAGCGGCAGGGAGCAGGCGCCGCATGCTCCCTGCCCGTGCGCGACGGTGCACTACGATCGTTGGGAAACCGCCCCGCTGCGTGACGCAGCGGTAGCCGCAGCGTCCCAGATTCCGTGCTTCCACTCCAGCAGGAAAGCCTATCGCATGACCTCCCTATCTTCGCTGCTCCCGGCGCGGCTCCATCACGCCGCCTATGTCTCTTCCGACCATGAGCGCACCCGCCATTTCTACGAGGACGTGCTCGGCCTGCCGCTCACCGACTTCTGGATCGAACGGGAAGTGCTGGGCGGCGTACCGCATGCATTCGGGCTCGCCTCCTACGGCCTCGCCGATGGCAGTTCGCTTTCCTTCTTCCACTTCGCCGATGCCGAGCTGCAGGCGCGCTATGCGGCCAAGCGGCAGGGGCTGTTCGTCCATCTCGCGCTGAAGATCGCGCCCGAGCAGCAGGCCGCCTTGCGCGAGCGGCTGGAGAAAGCCGGGATCCCCGCCATGGCGTTCCACCACGGCTATGCCCGCTCGCTCTATGTCGAGGATCCCGATGGCCAGACGATCGAGCTGTGCGTCGATCCGGACCATCCCGGCGCCGACACGCGCGAGGCGCCACGCGATGCGCTGACCCGCTGGCTGGCCGGCGACCGCACGGTCAACAATCACCTTCCCCGCGACGCCTGACGCGCGGGCGCTGGGCGGCGGGCTCCGTTCCCGGCCCGCCGCTCAGGATGCCGTGCCCAGCAGCACGGCCACGCGGCGCATGCGCGCGCGGACCGCGGGTGTCGCGAGCGGCCGGTAACGAAGCCGGACCTTCGCGTCCGCACCGCGCACGACGATGGCGGGCCGAACCTTCCAGCGCGATGCAAGCTGCTGCCATGCGACCAATTCGGCGAGGTCCTCCCCCGGCGCAACACTCCCGTACAGCGATGTGAACGGCGTCTGCCGCAGGCCGCCATAGAGCGCCGCCGCCTCGCCGATCGGACGCCTGGCACCACCGCGCCAGGCAATGCTGCCGACCGGGTTCGCCGCGAGGCCCGGGGCCAGCGCCCTGCCCCCCTCTTTTGCCCAGACTCCTTCGCGGAAGGCGTCCCGCGTCGCCAAGCCGAGCACCCCGTCGACGATATGGGTGCTTTCGTGCAACAGGATATAGGGGACCGCAGGCATCTTCCCGGCCTCGATGCGCACCGTGGTGCCGGAGCCGTCGCCCTGGAACAGCCCCGCCTCCTTGGTGGTGAGGAAATCGCTCAGCGTCTCTCGGAACAGGCCAGCGCGAAGCGTGAGGTCGAACAGCGCCTCTCCGCACGCCGCTTCGACGCGGCTGGTGAGCGCGTTGCCCGCACCAGTGGAGGCCTCGATGAAGCTGATACGGCGCAGGTGCCGCCGCAGGATGTCGCGGTGTCGCTGCGGCAGCGCCGCGATCGCCGCATCCACCTGCTGCCACTCGACGTCCGAAAGCCTGTGCGGCCCGACGCCGGTGGCGCCCGATCCCCGATAGGCCGCGAGAACCTCGGACGAAGGCTCCCCCACCCGCGCGCGCAGTGGCGTCGCCGGATCGAACTGCCTTGCACAGGAGGCCGGAGGATCGAGGAGCGGCGTGGCCGATGCCTGGGGTGCGACGCAGGGCGAAGCGATCATGGCCGCAAGAACGAGGCGAAGGTTCATGGCAAATCTCCTGAGCGATCCACTGGAATCATGCAGGTGCCTCTACGCCCGCCGGCCCGGTGCGGCGATTCCGAGCGTCCGGGATCGGCACGACCAGATGCCCATCGCTTCGTCCTCAAGATGTAGGCAGCACGCTGCGGCGGCAAGCGCAGGACGGGTGCGGGACAGCGCCACGATGCGAGCGAACGCCGCGCGGCTGGCAGAATCGGTTGCCCGCTGCCTGAGCGATGCACCGAGGCGCGCCAGCATGCGCGTGGCACGGGCAAGGTCCTGAATCCGCCGGCAGCGGTGTCGATCATCGACGCACCTCCGGTCGACCATGGGCGGGCGGCTTGTGACGGGCGCGGTCCGGCTGCTCCTGGCGGACCGCGAGGACGGCGACGCAGAGCAGGCCGCCGATCAGGCCTAGATGCTCGGTCGAGACGTGCAGCGCGATGGTCCGGAAAGGCTCGTCGGCGATGGCCCAGAACCGGTGGACGAGCAGGATCGTCAACGCGGTGAACGATCCCAATGCGCCCGCACCGAGCCAGGCACCCCGGTCGAGGATGATGAGCGCCGATCCCGCCAGTTGCACCACGATCGTCGCGATATTGAAGGCGACGGCAGGTTCCAATCCGGCGCGCGCCATCTCGACGACGCCGGCGTCGAAGAACAGCAGCTTCGAGACCCCGCTGACCCAGAAGGGCAACGTCAACAGCGTGCGGGCGAGGCATGCCATCGCCGGCGCGCGCAGAAGCTTCGTCATACGTTCGGGCAAGCTCTTTCTCCAGGATGATGCGCGCGACCAGGCGGAGTGACCATGCACGGCCCCACTCTCGACGGCCGCGCCGCGGTTTCGCTTCGCGGTCCGCGCGTGCAATGCGTCCATCAAGGCCGCCGTCGAAGCCATGGGATATTGGGCATGGTGTTGGGCGCAGAAGCCCAGCAGCAGGGCATCCCAAACCGCGCGTCGTATCCCGCGCGGCCGACAGGAATCAGGCTCGGACATGCCACTCGATTGGCCCGTTGGCGCGACGCTCCGACTACCGGGCACGCACCATCGGCTACAGGTGCAATATGGACGCCCGCCGCACCGAAGTGCGCGTGCGCCCACCAAATTCCGTCGGCAACATGATTCCTCGATTTCGCAGCCTGGATGTAGCGCGACCGGCGCCACCACTGCCGCTTCCTCCCAAACAGGATCGTTCGCATGCAGGATGCAACAGAAGGCTCGCGCGCCCGCGCAGCGCAACCGGCTCCCGTACCCCAACGCGACCGGTTGGCGGCATTGGACGTGTTGCGCGGAGCCGCGCTGCTCGGAATCCTCGTGATCAACATTCAGCTGTTCGCGGGGTCACCCAGCGTCGCCTTCAACGTACCACTGCGCGTCATCTCCTCCTCGGGAGAGCAACCGGAACTGAATCTGGTCGTCATGGCGATCCAATGGCTTCTGTTCGAAGGCAAGATGCGCGCGCTCTTCTCGATGCTGTTCGGCGCCAGCGCGCTGCTTCTGCTGCAGCGCCTCGAGCAGCGACATGATGCGGGCATGGCGGCAGCCATCTTCCATCGTCGCAACTTGTGGCTGCTGCTGATCGGTGCATTGCACGGAACGCTGATCTGGAGCGGCGACGTCCTTCTCTTCTACGCGTCGGGCGCCTTGTTGGTGCTGTATCCGCTCCGTCACCTCCCCGGCCGCCGGCTCGTGGCAATCGGATTGTCGGTGGCACTCGTCGGCGGGACGTTCGGCATCTCGCAGGCGATGAACATCCCGGCCTCTTGGGCAACCGCGCAGCTGGAAGCGGACGGACGGGGCGCGCTCGCACGAGGTGCGCTGCCGACGGCCGCACAGCTGGTCGCGCTGCACGCGGCCGAGGCGGCGCGCAGCGCGCAATTGAAAGCACTGGCCACGCCGATGCCCGAGCAACCGCGTTCCTACGTCAGCAGCCTGCCCGCCGCCGCCTATCGGGAGTTCGTCACGAGCATCTTCGCCTCGGGCTGGATTCTCGAGACGCTGGGGCTTCTCATCGCCGGGATGGGCTTGTTCAGGACGGGGTTCCTCACCGGCCAGCTGACATCGGCCACGTACGCGAAGGTCGCCCTGGCCGGATATGGCATCGCCTGGTCGATCGTCCTCGGGGGGTTGGTGCAAGCCTCGCACTACGACTTCAGCAGCAGCGTCACCACGGTCGCGATGATGCTGCCCTACGAGTTCCAAGCCATTCCGGGGTGCCTCGCCAACGCGTCCATCCTCCTCCTGCTGGTACGCCAGGGCGCGTTGATGCCGCTCCAGCGCTGCCTGGCGGCGGTCGGCCGCATGGCGCTTACCAACTATCTTTTCACCAGCATCCTGTGCCGCACGCTGTTCGCCTGGACCTACCTGCTGCCGGTCGACACGCTGGAACACTATCAGATGATGCTGGTGGTGATCGGCGTCTGGACCTTCAACATCGTCTTCAGCCTGCTCTGGCTCCGCGTCTTCGAATTCGGTCCGCTCGAATGGGCGTGGCGATCGCTGACCTACTGGAAGCGCCAGCCGATTGTCCTCGCGCGCATGCGACCGCGCGCGCCCCTTTGCTGAGCGAGCCCTTGTCGTCGCCTGGGGGCCATTCCCGATGCACTGCACTTCATCCTGCGATCCGAGGGCAATGCGGCGCATCGACATTGCGCTATCCACGCGCTGCCGGAGCGGTTGTGCCCGTTCTCCCGAGGCAGGTGAGAACATGCGCGCGCAGCGGCGCCGGCCGGACGTTCCGGTTGCCCGCACGCACGCCTCAGTCGCGAATACCCACGGAGATATCCACTCCGTTCCGCATCAAGTGGGAATAGGGGCAGACCTGCTCCGCCTCCTCCACGAGTTCAGCCGCGATGCTTGGCTCCAGTCCCGGCAAGCTGATCGACAGTGTCACCGCCAAGCCAAAGCCGGCACAGTCCTCGCGCATGCCAATGCCGACCGACGCGACCACGGCGCTTCCCTCCGGGACCACCAGCGGCCGCCGATGGGCCACGAACCGAAGCGCGCTCAGGAAGCATGCCGCATAGCTGGTGGCGAATAGCTGCTCCGGATTCGTCCCGCCGCTGTCGCTGCCGCCCAGCGCGGGCGGGCTGGTGAGCCTGAGCGCAAGCGCACCGTCGTCGATCGTCGCGTTGCCGGTGCGCCCACCTACCACGCGTGCGCGTGTTTCGTAGAGGATCTCCATCACATGCCCTTTCCGGGATCCGGGGGGGCAACGGTGCGTGATGCGTGGTTGCATCCGCTCCCCATCTCCCGGCCCAATGGCCCGATCGCGGGTGGAAAGCGCCGAGCTGGGCCGCCCCCATCGCGGCGGGCTTCCCGGGCGGGCCATCGCGTCCCCTTGCGGCGCAAGCGGGCGATCCTATGCATCTCCGTTCATCCCTTCCTCCATCGACATGGCTTCATCGGCAGTCTGCAGCGGCGCGGCGGGCGGCAAATCCCCGATCGCGGCTAGCAGGCGCCCGCATGATACCGCATCCCAAGATGGGGTATCGCTGCCCTGATCTTTTGGACGGTGCCGACGCGGCATGGTCGCGCTACGCGCCCCGGCGGATCAGGGTGCACAGCAAGAGGCTATTCGGATGTACCGGGAAGCGATGTCCGATGGCCGGCAGCATGCGCGAGCAACCGCGGCGAACGTCCCGCTGGTTTGGAACCGTGGAAGGCAGTGCCTGGTGCTGCGGGACGATGGGATGGGCCTCCCGCCGGAGGTGCTGGCGCAAGACGAACGGCCGCGCCATGATGGATTGCGCCGGATGCGGGAGCCCGCCGAACCGATAGGAGGTCGACTCGTTGTGAACAGTCCGTTGGGCGATGGCACCGAACTGACGCTCGTCCTCCCCGGGCGCGCGGCAGATCGGGACGATCCGGCGCGGCGATTTGGCGTCGATGGTTTGATATGTCGCATCGCCCGGCGGGTACGGCCATGACGTCGAAGCCCATTCGCATCTTGGTGGCAGACGACCATGTGCTGCTGCGACAGGGTATCGCGGGAATAGTTGCGCCTGAGCCCGATCTCGAAATAGTCGGAGAAGCGGCAAACGGTGCGGAGGCGGTCGCGGCATTCGAGCGGATGCGACCCGACATCACGCTGATGGACCTGCAGATGCCGGTTCTGCCTGGAATCGAGGCGATCAGCCGGATCCGTGACCTTGCGCCCAATGCGCGCATCATCGTCCTGACGACCTATCCCGGCGATGTTCAGGCGGTAAAAGCGCTGAAGGCCGGAGCGTACGGATACCTCCTCAAAAGTTCTCTGATCGACGAATTGCTGACCGCGATCCGGACCGTGCATGGCGGCCGCCGGTTCATCCCCGCGGACGTCGCCCAGGAAATCGCGCTACATTCCGCCGAAGAGCCGCTCAGCGATCGCGAGGTCGAAATTCTCACGCTTGTTTCCGCAGGCAAAGCAAACAAGCTCGTGGCCCATGAGCTACGCGTATCCGAACAAACCGTGAAAGCGCATCTGCGCACGATCTTTCAGAAGTTGGGCGTCAGCGATCGAACCCAGGCGGTGACGACCGCGCTCAGGCGAGGGATCATCAACCTTTGACGCCACCGTCGCTTGGAACAGCCGCATTGCGCTGCCAGCTACGGACGGCACCGCCACGCGTGAAAGAGGGCCGCACGGCACTCTCCCCATAGGGCAGCGGCGCGAGCGACAATGCGAACGCTTCGGCCCAGCCTCCGCTCAGCCGCCTTCTTCCGACGCAAGGGCGTCCGGTATCTTGCGCCAAGCGATGATCGCACCACAACCCCGCTTCGGCAAAAGCATCAAATTCGCCGGCACGGCCGCATGGTTCTTGCGGCGCACGCTTCGCAAATCCAAGGAATGATTAGTTCCACTCGGACACAATCAACTTGACTCTCCTTTTTCTCGTAAATACCCTTCCACACAAACATAGCAAGAATCATTTTCATATCACTTTTCTGTCAAAAAATTGCCAGACTGTGATGCGCTGCGTACAAATCGGTCGCCCGTTTTAATGCCGCATTTCTCGCACATTTACAGATATTATCCGTAAAAGCGAAATACTCGGTCGAGGCGTCAGGATGAATCCCTTGGCAGATATGGTCGATACCGTGTTCGTGACCGTGCCCGGGTTGCGCATCATCGATAGAGGCGAGACGATTTCGGTAGCCAATCTGGCGGCGGGCACCGAGAAGAGCTTCCACCGGGATATAGTGGAACTTCTCGAATTTTTCGCGCGACCCAGGCCGCTTCATGAATGGTTCGGACGGGCGCAGGCTCAGGCGCGAGACGTGCCGACGGCGATCCGCCACGCGCTGCTGGTGGCGGCGGACCAGCTACTCACCCAGACCGCCGCCGCAATTGGCGGTCCGCTGACCCTGTCGAAACTCCTCGAACCGGGAAGCAAGCCCGACATCGTCCTCTTCGGCGCGCCGACCGATGTCGCATCGAGCGGTCGCGGTGGTGCACGTGCAGGCCCGTCCGAGATACGCCGCCACGCGCAGGTCCCGTTTGCCGCGCCTTCCGCGGCGGCTGGCAAGGACCGCGTCTGTCTCGATTTCGAGATGCGTCGATCCTATGCTGCCTCGCTTCCATCGGTCGGGGATCTTGGCGACGTCGCGGGACTGGTCGGCGAAGGCATCGCCAGCTATGGGCCGCGCCTCTCGCTGTTGAGCGAGATCCTCCTGTCGCAGGGCAGCGTGCCGGCGATGCTCGGCGGGGATCATTCCTGCACCGCCTTCGCGATCGAGGCGCATCTTCGCCACTGGCCGGCGCTGGGCATTCTCCATTTCGACGCGCATCACGATCTCTGGCCGCCCGCGGGCGCACAATTTCACTATGTCACGCACGCCAACGTGTTCCACCGCGCGCTGGCACGGCCGAACCTGCGCGTGTTGCGGCAGTTCGGGCTGCGCACGTTCGAAACGGCCGCTGCCGCCAGCCTGCACCACGACCCTCGAGTCGATTATGTCAGTGCGCGCGAACTGCGACAGCTTTCGACGGATGCGGTTTTCGCCGGCCTGCCGCGGGACATTCCCTATTATCTGAGCTTCGACATCGACTGCATCGACCCGATCCATGCGCCGGAGACGGGCACCCCCCTGCCCGGCGGAATCAGCTATCACCAGGCGCTCGACCTCATCGACGCGGCGGCACAGCGATTCCGGCTGGTCGGCTGGGACATCGTCGAGGTGGGACAGGCCGAGCGCGCGACCAACGGCGCCGCACTTTGCGCTGCGGGGCTGCTGCGCCGGTTGCTGCTTGCCGGCGTGCCCTTCGACCCCCTCGCCTCCTATACGCGGCGAACGACCGGTCCGGCGGAGGGGGCGACGGGAAGGACGGCGCCCACTGCGACGTCGGTACCGTCGCTGGAGCCTGCCGACCATGCATAGCCTGACCGCAGACCCCGTCGTCGAGCAGGGCAGCCTTGCCGCCGCGTTCGACCAGATCGCGCCGCTGCTGCCACCGCTGCTGATGTCCCCGACCAGCTTCGACCATAGCCGGCGGGTCGGCGCGCTGTTCCCGCTCCACGCCGTCCAGTTCTTCGGGTTCGAATGCCGCCTGGGGGAAGGCGCCGCGCAGTCGACCGATTGCGCGCTGAACCTTTCCCCGAAAGGGGCACGGCTGCTGGCAGCCGATGCGATCGGCTCGGGCACCGGCACCTGGCAGCGCATCGGCGGTTTCTATCGGCGCTGGCAGCAAACCCATGCCGATCCCTTTGCCGATGCCGCCTCGACCTGGCTGGAATTCGATGCGGGCGAGGCGGATCCCGCGCCGAACCTGCTGTTCGGCTATTGGCCCGACGAGCCGCAGACGGCGCGCCCCTGGGACTGGATGCAGCACACGCTGTTCCCCGAACTGTTCGACGGCGCGTACAGTGCGGCGCTGCACGACAGCCTCGATCGCGCCTTCCGCGCCTGCCCGGCGGGCACCGGGGATTTCCAGATCGGGGTGATGCTGAGCCGGCCGATCCAGGCGGTTCGCCTGTGCATCTTCGACCTGCCGCTCGCCGCCGTGCCGGCTTATCTCGATGCGATCGGCTGGGCCGGGGATCGCGCCGCGCTCGACCATTGGCTGGCGGCGCTGGCGCCACATTGCGATTTCATCGGCCTGCACTTCGACATCGCCGCACAGGCGTTTCCGCATATCGGCATCGAGCCGAACTTCCGCTCGGGAAGCTGGTCGCGCCAGCCGCATCGCGAAGGTCGCTGGGCGGGGATCTGGCAGGCGCTGTCCGACGGCGGCGTGCTCACGCCCGCCAAGCATGCGGCGCTGCTCGACTGGACCGGGCATCAGCACGTCGTGCTGGACGGGGTGCCGCGGTTGCTGCTGCGCGGGCTGAGCCATGTCAAGCTGGTGCTGGCCGGGGATGGCCGCGCCCAGGCCAAGGGCTATTTCGGCATCGCGCTGCGCGACGTGGAGCAGGGCGGATGACGGCGCTGCTCGATCGGCAGGCGGACATCGGCGCCGCCGCAGCGCGTACCGTGGATTTCCTGCTGGCGCGGCAGGATCCAGGCGGCAGCTGGCGCGACTTCCTGCTGCCCGCGGGTCTCAGCGACAGCTGGGTAACCGCCTATACGGCCGAAGCCCTGCTCGGCGACGGAGAGGATACGGCACCGCGCGCCGCGGCGGAGCGAGCCTGGCGATTCCTGCGGGAACACAGCCTGCCAGAAGGCGGCTGGAGCTATAACCCAGGCGTCCCTGGCGATGCCGATAGCAGCCTCTGGGCCCTCCGCCTCGCCGATGGGCTGGCGCAGGCGGAATCGCCGACCGCGCGGCGCGGCTTTGCGTTCCTGGCGCGCCATGTCCGGCCCGATGGCGGACTGGCCACCTATGCCGATCCCGCCGCCATTCGCGGCTATGTCGGCCTGCCCGCCTTCATTTCCTTTGACGGCTGGACGCAGTCGCACGCCTGCGTTTCCGCCGCCGGCGCGCACCTTGCTCCGCATGCGGATACGCTCGCCCCCTATCTGCTGGACCGGCAGGCGGACGATGGCAGCTGGCCCGCCTATTTCTGGTTCGACCGCGAATATGCCACGAGCGAGGCGGTGCGGGCACTGGCCAAGCTGGACGCCACGGCCCACCGCCCGGCGATCGAGCGCGCGACCGGCTGGCTGATCCGCCGGACCTCGCTGTTGGCGGCGGCGCAGGGCGCGATCCGTCCGGCCTTTGCCCTTGCCTGCGCCACCCATGCGCTCGCGGAAGCATCCGATCAGGCGGACGCGCGCCGTGCCGCCCGCGCCGGTGCCGCTGCGCTCGCCGTGTGGCAGCGAGATACTGGCGGATGGGGGCCGACCGCCCGGCTGCGGGTGCCCCCGCCGCACGCGATCGACCCGCCCGAGGACGTCCGTTGGACGCGCTGGCAAGGCATGCCCGCGGACGCACCGGCATCGCTGGAGGGGCTCGCCGCGACCTTTACCAATTTCAGCCCGGACCATCGCGGCATTTTCGGCGCGGCGACGGCGCTGCGCGCGCTGCGGGCGGTCACCAAGGGAGCAGCCGCGTGACCGCCGCGACGCTGCTCACGCGCGCGACCGACACGCTCGAGATCGGCACCTTCGTCGATCAGGGCCATTGCATGCTGCCCGGTGCCGCGCCGCGCGAGGCCGTTCTCGCCGCAGCAGCACCGCTTCGTGCCTATGTCGCCCAATGTCATGCCGAGCTCAACGGGTTTGAGCGGTCGCTGGGGGCAAGCGCGACCCGCACGGTGTTCAGCCTCGCCGCCGCGCCGGCGGCGGTGCGCAGCCTGGTCTGCGCGCCCGTGCTGGGCAGGATCGCCGCGCAGGCGCTGGGGGCGCCGGCGGTGCGCGTGCTCCACTTCAACGGCTTCTACAAGCCGGCCGGGGGCATGGCGACGCCCTGGCACCAGGACATGGGCTATATCCCCCTCGCCTGCGATGCCGTGGTGACGCTGTGGCTGCCGCTGGTGCCGGTTGGCGAGGACAGCGGCGCGCTGACCTTTGCCAGCGGTTCGCATCGCGCGGGGCCGATCGACCTCGCCGGCATCGAGACCCGCTATCCGCTTTTCACCAATCCGCCGATGCAGCCCGGCGACGTCTCGCTGCACAGCGGCTGGACCGCGCATCGCTCCGCGCCGAACCGGTCCGACCATCCCCGCGAGGCGCTGGCGATCAGCTATTTCCCCGATGGCGCGCTGGTCCGATCGGCCGAAGGCGGCCCGCCGATGATGGCGAGCCTGCTGGCAGCGGCACTGGGCGGCCTGGAACCCGGTGCGCCTGCCCGCGGCGACGCGGTTCCCCTGGTCTATCGCGACCCCGATATCGAAGCTGGAGGAGTGAGATCATGACGCTGCTCGTGGACCCGCCGCCCCTCGACGGCACGTTCGCCCTCGCGCCCGAGACGATCGCCAGCTTCCAAAGGGATGGCCATGTCCTGCTCCGCAACGTGCTCACGCCCGACGAGATCGCCGCCTATCGCCCCGCGCTGAAAGCGGCCGTCGCCCGCTCGAACGACGACCAGCACGCGATGGAGCAGAAGGTCGCCGGCAATGGCAAGAACTGGATGTTCGTCAACAATCTGTGGACGCTCGATCCGGTCGCGCGGCTGTTCGTGCTGGCGCCGCGGCTGGGGGAGATCGCCGCCGACCTGATGGGTGTCGATGCCGTCCGGCTTTTCCGCGACCAGAGCTATTTCAAGGGGCCGGGCGGCGCCAACACGCCGTGGCACCAGGACGCCTATTTCATGCCGCTCGATACCGATCAGATCGTCACCATGTGGATCCCGCTGACCGACATCGTGCCCGAACTGGCGCCGATGAGCTATGTCACCGGCTCGCATCGCCACGGCTTCATCGCGCCCTCGACCGGCGACGACGAAGCGATGGACGCGTTCGAGGCGGACATGCGCGCGCGGGGGCTTGCGATCCACAATTACGGCCGGCTCGACGCGGGGGACATCGCCGTGCACTCGGCCTGGACGATGCACAGTTCGCGGTCGAACACCGCCGAGCAGCTTCGGGAGGCGATCGTGATCGTGTTCTTTGCGGATGGCGCAAGGCTGGCAACCGAGCGGCCGATGACCCGCGATGCCCCGCCGCAGGACTTTTTCGCGCGGCTGATCCGCAAGCAGAACCGCGACACGTCGCTACCCGGCCTCGCGCCGGGCGAGATCGCCGCCGGCCCGATGACGCCGCTGGTGTTCGCGCGCTGAACGACATCCGGACCATCCATAAGAGGCACTCCGACATGAAGCTGGCCGCAACCGCTGCGCCCCATCTCCCCGCTCCGGCGGAGGCCAAGCCGCGCGCGCCCGAAGCGCTGCGCTTCGACGACCTGATCTTTCCGCTGTCCCGCGACGCATTTCTCGCCGACTATTGGGAGCGCAAGCCGTATGTCGCGCCGGCCCGATCGGCGAACATGTTTCGCGCGCTCTTCTCCAGCCGCGACGTCGACACCTTCATCCATTACCAGCGGCCCGAGCCCGGCAGCATCGACCTGGTCAGCGACGAAGGGTTCGTCCGCGACAATTTCCTCAACGCCGACGGCACCGCCAACCTCAATCTCGTCTACCAAAGCTATCTCAAGGGCAGCACGATCATCCTGAGCGGGCTGGAGATGCGCTGGCCGCCGCTCGCCACCTTCTGCCAGCAGCTCGAGGGCGACCTGAACCACCGGGTAGGCGTCGCGGTGTACCTTACCCCGCCGCGCTCCAAGGGGGTGAAGCCGCATTTCGATACGCAGGAGGGATTTCTCGTCCAGGTCGACGGGACGAAGCGGTGGAAGGTCTATGCCCCGCTGCAGGAAGCACCGAAAGTGGAGGGATCGTACACGCCGGTCGACCGCGCCCAGCTCGGCGAGCCGATCCTCGACACGGTCCTGTCCCCCGGCGCGGTCCTCTATATCCCGCGCGGCTTCCCACACGAAGGGGTGGCCGAAGACGATAGCCCGTCGCTCCACATCACGCTGGAAATCCATGTCCGCTCCTGGTTCGACCTGATGCACGATGCGCTCGCCGCGCTCGCCGATCGCGACACCCGGTATCGACGCTCGCTGCCGCTGGGCTTCCTGCACGATGACGCCGCCATGGAGGCGCTGCGCGAGCAGTTCGAAGGGTTCAAGCAGCACCTCCAGCAGGAAGCGACGCTCGACGATGCCGTCCACAAGCATGTCGAGCATCTGGTCGTGGAGCGCCCGCCGCTGCCCGACGGGCATTTCGCGGTGCTGTTCGAGCCGATCCAGCTCGGCACCCGCCTTGAGCGGCGATCCATCACGCTCGCGCGCCTGATCGAAACGGAAGCGCAGGCCGGGCTGCAATTCTCCGGCAACAGCATCCTCGGCCCGGCGAAGATCCGCCCGGCGCTGGCCTACATCGCCGCGAACCCGCGCTTCGCCGTGGCAGACCTGCCGAGCCTGGCCGATCGCGAGAAGCTGGTCCTGGCGCGTCGGCTGGTCGCCATCGGCCTGTTACGGCTGGCGTAAGCGATGCTGCTGCTGGAACCCGAGCAGGATACGGCATCCCGACCGATCCTCGACAGCCTCACCGCGCCGATCTCCGCGCGCGCCTTTGTCGACGACTATTGGGAGCGCCGCTCCCTTGTCGTCCCGAGCGGTGATCCCGCGCGATTCACCCGTCTGTTCCGGCTGGAGGACATCGGGCGGCTTCTCCACTATCTGAAGCCCGCGCCGCCCGAGGGCATGCTGCTCGTCAAGGACAGCCAGCATTACGGGCAGCGCTGGACCAATGCCGACGGCACCCCGCGGCTCACCGCGGTGCGGGCGGCGCTCGGCGAAGGCTATTCGCTGATCGTCAACGGTATCGACAAGCTGTGGGAGCCCGTCGAGCGCTACGCAATGGCGCTGCAGGCCGAGCTGCAGCATCCGGTCGACGTCAATCTCTATGTCACGCCCCCGGGTGCGCGCGCCTTTTCGCACCATTGGGACATCATGGACGTGTTCATCCTGCAGGTCTCCGGCAGCAAGGCCTGGCAGGTTCGCACGGCGGCGACGGACCGGCCGCTGCGCGACGAACACGCCCCGGTGACCGGAGAATTGCCGCCGCTGGTGTTCGACGGCGATCTCACCGCCGGGGGCATGCTCTACATCCCGCGCGGCCACGTCCATTCGGCCGCCGCGACCGACTGCATGTCGGTACATCTGAGCATCGGCGTCCATCCGAGGACATGGCTGGATCTCCTGCAGGCCGGGATCAAGGCGGCGCGCGCGGACGAGCGGCTGCGCGGGGCGCTACCGCCCGGCTATCTGGACGGCAGCGGGATCCGCGAGGAATTCCGCGCGCTGGTCGCCGCCCTGCCCGCCTTGCTCGATCCCGATCGCGCGCTGGGGCAACTCGCCGAGGATTGGCTGGTCGAACGCGCGCCACCGCCCGGCGACGACTTCCTGCACGCGCCACCGGCGCTCCGCGAAGACACGATCGTCCGGGTGCGGGAGGGCATCGCCTGCCAGGTGTTCGAGGCAGCAGGCATGGCCGGCATCCGCTATTCGGGCGGGCGCATCTCCGGCCCGGCCAAGATCGGCCCGGCGCTCCACCATCTTTCCCGCCACCGCCGCGCCGCGATCCGCGACCTGGATCCCGGGCTGAGCCTGCGGGAGGTGCAGGTGCTGGCGACGCGGCTGGTGCGCGAAGGCCTGCTCGAGGTCGAGCCCGTCGCCGAGCACCGGTACGATGGCTGACACCCCGGGGGAGGCATATCTGCGGCAGCTCGTCATCGGTGCCGCGACCATCGCCGAACGCCTGCACGGCCCCTTCCGCCCTGTCGACAGCCCGGCATCGGCCGAGCTCGCACAGGCCCGCCTGGCGCAGTGGCGCGCCAAGATCGGCGGGGCCGATCCCTCGGCCTTCGCCCGTCGGCTGGCCTGGCTCGACACCACGCCGGAAGCGGCGCAGCGCCGCCTCGGCCTGCTGCATCACACCGGGCCGCTGCCGGACTGGACCGACTGGATCACGCGGTCGCTCGCGGCGATCGAGCAGCATCCCACCAAGGTACCCGCCTGCCCCTTCGGTGCGCTGGTAGCGCCGTTCGTCGCCGAAGCGCGCCGCGCGCTCGCACCGGTGCTGGCGCCCGGCTTTACCGAGGCGGCGACCGACGCCCTGTTCGGCGACCTCGCCGAAGCGCTCAGCCATCTCGCCGCACCCGCTTTCTATCTGAAGTTCGCAGCCCGGCGCAGCGCCGCCGGGAGGGACGCGGCGGCAGCATCCTCGACCGCCTGCTATGACGCGTTCGTCGCGGAGATGCTCGCGGGCGGCATGCACGGCTTCCTGCTCGAATATCCGGTCCTGGCGCGGCTGCTCGCCACGACCCTCGCCGATTTCGTCGCCAACACCACCGCCATGGCCGAAGCGCTGGCCGCCGACCGGGCGGACATCGCCCGTATCTTCGCCGGCGGCAGCGCGCCGGGGAGGGTCGCGGGCCTCCGCACCTCGCTGTCGGACCGGCACAATGGCGGCCGCACCGTTTCGATCCTCACCTTCGAGCGCGGGCTGACGATCGTCCACAAGCCGCGGAACATCGATGTGGAGCGGGCATGGTTCGCCTGGCTGGCCGACCTCAACGACAACGGTGCGCATTTCGGGCTGCTGCGGGTATTGTCCCGCGAGAGCCATGGCTGGGTGGAATATGCCGCCCCTGCCCCCTGCGCGGATTCGGGTGATCTGCCCGCCTATTATCGGCGCGCCGGCATGCTGCTCGCGCTGCTCTACGCGGTCGAGGCATCCGACTGTTTCTTCGAAAACATCGTCGCGCGCGGGGCGTATCCGCTGCTGATCGACATGGAAACGCTGATGCATCCGGTGATCCGGGGCCCCAGCGATCTCTCCCCGGCCGAAGCGGTCGCCGGCGACATGCTGTTCAACTCGGTGTTTCGCGCCGGTTTCCTGCCGGCGTGGGAAATGGGACCGGCGGGGCACTGCGTCGACATCAGCGGCCTCGCCGCGGCACCGGGCCAGGTCACCTCCTATGTCCGTCGGGTCTGGCGGGACGCCGGTACCGACGCGATGACGCTCGCGCAGGAGCCGATCCTGGTCGACAGCAGCGACCATCTTCCCTCGGCCAATGGCGTACCGGGGCAGGCCGTCGACCATGTCGAAGCGCTCGTGGAAGGCTTCGCGCACATCTATCGACGCCTGATGGCCGAGGCACCGCGCTGGGCCGGGGCCGGGGGCGACGGGCTGGCGCAGCGCTTCGCCGGCAGCGAAATCCGCTTCGTCTTCCACGCCACGCGGATCTACGGACTGGTCCTCAAGCGGCTGGGCGCCCCCCGGCATCTGCGCGACGGTGCCGAACGCAGCATCGAAATGGACGTCATCAGCCGCTTCTACCTGGAAAGCCACAAGCAGATGCGCTTCCGCCCGCTGCTCGAAGCCGAGCTCGCGGCGCTCGAACGGCTGGATATCCCGAAGTTCACCGTCCGCACGACCGAGCGCGGCTTGCGGCTGCCCGCCGGCATCGCGCTCGACGACCTGTTCGAGGAATCGGCGATCGAGCGGGTGCAACGCCGCATCCGCTCGCTCGACGAAGCCGATCTGCAGCTGCAGCAGGAATTCATCCGCGCGTCGCTGGGGCTGGCGCAATCGGTGGTGCAGCATGTGCCCACGTCCCCGACTTCCGACGCGGAACCGACCCCAGCGGAGGCGCCGCGGGACCTGATCGAAGCGGCGCGCACGATCGGGGAGGAACTGGCGGGCAAGGCAATCCTGTCGGGCGGCGCGGCGACCTGGATCGCGCCGCAGCTCCTGCCGGGTGCCAATCGACACGAATTCCGCCCCCTGCGCATGGACCTCTATTCCGGCATCGCCGGCGTGGCGCTGTTCTTCGCCGCCCTGGCGCGGGTGACGGGATCGGGGCGCGACCTCGCCATCGCTGCCTTGGCGACGCTGCAGCGCCATCTGCACGCCGCAACGCCCGAACAACTGGTACGCGAAGGCTATACGCTCGGCGCTGCGACGGGGGCGGGCGCCTTCGTCGCGACGCTTGCCTGGTGCGGCGAACTGCTCGCTCAGTCCGACCTGTACGCCGAGGCCATCGCCTTCGGCAGCAGGATCAGCCCCGCCTGGATCCGCGACGACACGGCGTTCGACGTCATGTCCGGATCGGCCGGCGCGATCCTGGGATTGTTGTGCCTGCACCGCCGCTGTCCCGATCCGGTGCTGCTCGACAAGGCCCTACAGTGCGGCGACCACCTGCTGGCCAGCGCGATCCGGAGCGGGACGGGGATCGCCTGGCCCGCCCCCGGCGGAGGACCTCCTCTGACCGGCTTCTCGCATGGCGCGGCCGGTATCGCCGCTGCCCTCGACCGGCTGGCGAGGGCAACCGGCGAGGCGCGCTTCGCGGCCGCGGCGGCGCGAGCGATCGCGGCGGAGAACGACGCCTTCGATCTGGCCGAGGGCAATTGGCGCGACCATCGCCATGGCGGCGGCGACCTTGCGACCGCGCCGCGCTATATGACGACCTGGTGCCACGGCGCGCCCGGGATCGGCATCGGGCGTGCGTCGCACGGGGCACCAGCCGAGCACCGGCGCGATCTGGAAGTCGCGCTCCGCACGACAGAACGCCACGGCATCGGCGATCGCGACGGACTGTGCTGCGGCGCGCTCGGCCGGGCCGAGCTTTTCCTGCTGCCGGCGGCCCGCCTGCTCGATCCTGCGGCGCCCGCACGTGCGCAGGCCTGGGCCGGCCAAGTGCTCGCGCGGCGGCGCCAGGCGGGCGGCTACCGGCTGGCCGGACGCGGGGGGCAGGAGTTTTTCGACCCCTCTTTCTTCCAGGGATTGTCAGGCATCGGATACCAGTTGCTGCGGATCGCCGCGCCGCAGACGCTGCCCTCGGTCCTTGGCTGGGAATAGCGCCATGGATGCGCAGAGCCTGCACGCGGTGGAGGATGCGGCCTGCGCGGCACCGGCAGAGGATGCGGACCGGCTTCTGATCGATCGGGCCTTGCGCGCCTTCGACCAGATCTGCGTGCACCTGCCCGATCGGCGTGCCCAAGGAATCGATCCGCTGGCCCGGTTGCGGGCACTCGCTGCCAACCCGCCCGCGCCGCGTACCCACTTGTATCGCGCATTGATGGGAGTCTTCGCGGCGTTCGGGGATCGCCACACCCGCCTCGTCCTGCCGCCCGCCGAGAGCCAGCGCTTCGCCGCCCTGCCCTTCACCGTCGCCGCATGCTGGGACCAGGGGGGCATGACGTTGCTCGTCACCGGATCCGCCGACCCGCGGCTCCGGCGCGGGGACCGGCTCCATGCCTGGAACGGCCAGCCGACCGCAGCGGCGCTGGATGCCCATGGCACTGGGCAACTCGGCGCGAACAGCGAAGCCCGCCGCGCCAAGGCGATCCAGACGCTCACGATCCGGCCGCTCGGCCTCCTCCCGCCGCCCGAGGAGCAGGCCGTCGCCATCGAGGTGGAAACGGCCTCGGGTGCCCGCCGCATGACCGTTGAATGGCAGGTCGCGAGCGCCGAGGAGCTGGCCCGCGCATGCGCCGCCTGGATTCCGCCCGAACCGGACTTCGAGGCGGTCACCGGCGACCTGCGCCATCGACGGATTGCCACGCCGGGCGGGGATATCGGCTGGATTCGCATCGCCTCGCTCCAGGCGCCGGCCGACCCTTTCCTGCCCATGCTCGCCGAGGTGCTGGATCGCCAGCCTCGCACGGGCGTGGTGATCGATCTGCGCGGCTGCGAGGAAGGCTTTGTCCAGACCGGCGAACGCATGCTCGGCCTGTTCACCGATCGACCGATCACCCCCCTCGGCTTCGCGCTGCGCTCTACCGACTGGATGCGCGATCTCGCGAACCACTGCGCGGCCTTGGCGCCCTGGCGCGAGCCGATCGAGGCCGCCAGGCGGGCCGGCACCTCCCACACCGCCACGCGCCCGCTCACCCCGTCGCCGACCATCGGCCCGCACGTCCGGCCTTATCCCGGGCCGGTGATCGTGCTCGTCGATGCGCGCACCTACAGCACGGCGGAGATGTTCGCCGCCGGCGTGCAGGACCACCGCCTCGGCAAGGTGATCGGAGTCGCGCCGCGCACGGGCGGCGGCGGCGGCGTGGCCTGGTCGCAGCAGCTGATCCACCGGCTGAGCGGCGACCCGTTGTTCGCGCCGGACGAGGACGCCGCCAGCCTGCGGGTCGCCGTGCTGCGATGCCACCGTACCGGCGCGCAGGCCGGACGGCGCATCGAGGGCGGAGGTGTCGTGCCCGATGCGGTCCATGCCCTGACCCGGCGGGACCTGCTGGAAGGCGAAGCCGACTTGATCGAACGGGTGGTCCACGAATGCAAAATGATGCAGTGAGCAACGGCTATCACGATACCGGTTTCGCCCATCTTCGCGGTGTGCTGGACCCGGCATTGGTCGCCGCCTGGCAACCGCAGCTGATGGAGGCCGCCCACGATTTGCCCAACCGCGCGAGCGGACAGGAAATCGCAGCGGTATTCGAACCCCATCGCGCGGCGCCGGCGATCGCGCACATCCTCACCGCGCCGGTGCTCGGCAGGATCGCGGCAGACTGGCTGCGCACAGAAGCGATCCGGCTCGTCGCGGCGGCCGCCTATATCAAGCCGCCGGGCGCTCCGGCCACCTTCTGGCACCAGGACCTGTGGTTCTTTCCGATCGTCGATGCGACGATGCTGACGCTCTGGCTCCCGCTCGCCCCGATCGATGCCGCGCTCGCGCCGATGGTCTACGCCGCCGGATCGCATCGCGACGGGTTCACCGAAGCATCGTACGACACGCCACCGGAAGGAAAACTGCTGCTTCGCGCGGCGCCGATGGCGCTTGGCGACGTTGCGATCCACGATGGCTGGACGCTGCATGCCTCGGATCCAAATGGCGGAACGACGGCGCGCGAGGCAGTCGGCCTGTCCTATATTCCGGCCGATACCCGCTTCGCGACGCGGGATGCCCTGCAAGCCTCGCCCGCGCGCTGGCAGTGGCTGGCGCCGTATCTGGACGACGCCAATTACCGCGAGGGCGCGCCGGTGGACGGGCCGGCGTGCCCCGCCATCGCCTTGTCCTGATCGGCGCACAGGGTCGCCCTGCGCTCGAAGCGCAGATCCCAGACGCGCTCGGTGCTGACCAGCATCGCCGCGACCGCGCCGGCCGCGTCGCGTTCGAAGCGGATCGAGAGGCCACCCGCACAGGCGAAGTCGTCCTGCCTCAACGGCATCAGCGGGTGCGCGCCGCGCCGGCCGCGGTCCAGCACCAGCGCCTCACCTTGCAGCGCTACCCGGTACGCGACATCCAGTTCCGCGCTGTCGTAGATCCCGACATAGTCCGTGACGGGTGCCGGCGTCCCCGCGGCTTCGGGAGGCACCGCCTCCAGCGAGGCCGTCTGGGTGCCGCCATAAAAGGTCCGGAATTGCATCGGCGCACCGGGTTCCACCAGGAATTCGCAGGTCGCATCCAGGCCGAGGAAAGCAAAGCTCGCCGGGCCGGTGGGTGCGAGCTCATAGTCGGGGCCGCCCGGCGGACAGAGAAACAGGCGGCCGTCGCGGTAGCGCACCTCGACGCGATCCTGCCCCCCCGGCTCGCCATAGCTTCCGCAAAAGGCGAGCAGCGCATCGCCCGCCGGCATCTCCGCTCCCACCGCACGGCTCGCTTGCGCGGGCGCGGCGGCACGATCCGCGGCGGCCCCGAACGCGTCGGCCAGCAGATGATCGGCGATCTTCCGGGCGATCTGGCCCGGTGGCGCGGTTGCCGTGTTGCAGAAGATCGCGACGGCCAGGCGCTGCACCGGAAAGCGCAGATAATGCGCGCGGAAGGCAGCATCGCCCCCGGCATGTTCCGCGACCTCCAAGCCTCGATAGCGTCCGATCGCCAGGCCGAAGCCATAGCCGGTCGACTGCCCGTCGTTGAGCAGACCGGGGCGATGCATCGCCGCGATCAATGCCTGCGAACAGATTTGCGGCTGCAGCAGATGCTGCTCCCAGGCGGCGAAATCGGCGACGGTGGTGAACAATCCCGTCGGCCCCGCCGTCGCATAGGCGGGGTTGTTGATGCGCAGCGTGCCGTCCGCCGCGCGCGCATACGCATCGGCCCGCCCCTGCAGCGGCAGGTCGAAGGCATCGCGGAAACAGGTTCGGTGCATCCCCAGGGGCACGAACAGCGCCTCGTGCGCAAAGGCCCGCAACGCCATGCCGGTGACGCGCTCGATCGCCGCGGCAAGGATCGTGTAGCCGCTATTGATGTATTGGAAGCGCGTGCCCGTCGCGAAGTTCAGCGCGCGCTGCCGGCCGCATAGCCCAAGGATATCGGCGTCGCGCTTCACGTCCTCGTGCCGCCAGCCCGCCAGATCGAGCAGCCCCCATTGATCGCGCAGCCCGCTGCAATGGTGGAGGATCTGGCGCGGCGTGATCTCTCGTGCGATCGGGATTTCCGGGAACAGCGCCCCGAGCGGCTGATCGAGGTCCAGCATCCCGCGCTCGGCAAGCAGGGCGACGCAGAACGCCGTCACCTGCTTCGACAGCGACGCGACATGGAAGACCGTGCCGGGCGTTATCGGCATGCCATGCTCGACATTGGCCAGGCCGAAGCCGCGCAGCAACAGCGGCTGGCCGTCCCGATAGATACCCAGCGCCGCACCCGGCCCATCGTTGGTGGCCCAGGCAAACAGGCTGGTCAGGAAATCAGGACCAATATCGGCTAGAGCCATATCGGTGCAAACACGCGGAACGGGAAATGGGGGAGCGTCACAACAACGCCCCTCCATTCCATCAACGCCTGCCATCCGGGGCGTGCCTGGATTGCACGTCGCCGCTCAGCACCCCTTGTTGCAATTGGCACCCCAGGAGCACGATCCTTCCGCCATCTGCAACAGCTGCTCGTCGGTCAGTTCCTCGCCTAGCATCAGATCGATCTTGGCTTCTTCCACGCGCTCCACGCCCGTGTCGACGCCCGTATCTGATTGCACGTTCATGCGTAATTCTCCCTCAAACCAAATTGCGCTGGCAGGGACTCATCTCACCTCGACGCCCTGATCCGGACCAAAACGGGATCCTTTCGCTTCTCGGTCTCAGCAACCGCCCCGAGCGAGACCCCAATTGCCTCCTCGCGTTGCGGGGGCGACGGATCGGGCGTAGGAGTGGGCTCTTGTCAGTGCGTCTTGGTAGTATCTGCCGAACTGCCAGCAATAGGAGCATCCGGCTTCCCCAATAGCTTGCCTGCCGAGATCAGCCGCGGCAGTTGGCACCCCAAGAACAGGAACCCTCGGCCATCTGGAGCAACTGCTCATCCGTCAGCTCCTCGCCCATTTCCTGTTCGAGCGCGAGCTCCGCGATCTTGCGCGAGTCGACGTTGGTATCGATGATCTGTCCGCTTTCCATGTCCTATCCTCCAGATTGTGGATCAAGCAAATCCTTCATCCCATACAAGAATACATGCATGTATCGAATGATAGTTCTTCAATAGGTCCGCGCCGCTGCACCGGACACATGTGCGACAGTCGCACCAAGGGCGAACCATATCACCTCTGCAGGCACCGATTCCGGCTTCTCCTTGATGGTGAATTCAGCCGTCTTCTTCCCCGGATCATAGCTATACCCGACTACGGTCTTGCCCAGCCCCGGCGTATCCGTCGTTGCCGTTCCGGAATTCTCGCCATCGTACACGGTGTTATGCTGAGTCTTGCTGATTGCTTTGAGGCCTGCCCATTCTTCAGCCGAAAGGTCGGTAACGGTGTTTGTGCTCATCATCCGACTCCCAAGTTGTTTGAATCCAAAAGACTTGGATTCGATTATATATAATTTCTCCGTGCCGTGATGGTCAACGTATAAACCGATCCGATTCACGCATATTCATGACAATTGCTTGCATGACGATCACGGCATCTAGCTGCTTTGCGGGCCGTTGCGGCCAGCCTTCATGCAAGCACCTCCTCCAAGGCGGCATGATCTTCGTACCAAGCCCTCAGATTGGTCGTTCCGCCGGGGAAGTCGGCCGGACCATCCGGGATGGGGGCAAGCTGGCGCAGCGCAAGCGCGAGGTATCGGCCATTCTGCTCCAGCAGGAGCTCCCGACGCACCAGATCGGCGAGAAGTTCGCGGACCATTGCTTCGTCGACCGGCAGCGAATCCGAAGCGAGCAGCGTCATCAGTTGCGCCAAGGAAATGATGCCGTCGCACGCGGCATAGAGCCTCGCGGCGAGCCCCGTCAGCCGATAGCCGGCCGCCGGCGCTCCCGGCCGCGTGTCCGCAGCGACCAGGTCCGCCCCGTCGGGCTGGACCAGCAACGCCGGGCGGTCGGCGGGATCCTCGCGGTCCCATGCCTGCTTCCAACTGCCGACGATCCGCACCACGCGCTTCAGCTGCGGGCGCTCGGCCAGCATCCGGGCCGCCGGCGGCCGCCCCACGGCATCGAAATAATAAGCGAGCTCCTTCAGGTCCGCCGCTGCCACGGGGTACACCGATTCATAGCTGGGATATGGTGCCAGAGTGAGCCCGAAGTCCGCCGCACGCTGATGGTAGGGGCTGAAGCGGTGGAACTGGATCCGGTCGATGCCGGGCGGCTGCAGATGCGCCACCCGCGGCAGCCAATCAGCCATCTCGCCATACCATCCGTCGCACTCGCCCGGCACATCCCACAAGAAGTTCCAGGTGATGAAGATCCCGAGCTCGCGCGCCCATTTCAGCAGTTGCACATTCTGCAGCGCGGTCGTGCCCTTGTCGATCAGCCGGAGGATCTCGTCATGCATGGTCTCGATGCCGGGCTGCAGGCGCCGGATACCTGCGGCCGCGATCAGCTCCAGATGGTCGCGGCGGAGATTGGCCTTGGTTTCGAAAAACAGCCTGTAGGGCTCCTCCTCGGCCAGTTGCGGCAGCAGCGTCCGGAAATACTTCATGTCGAGGATGTTATCGACGACGTTGAACTTCCGAATCTGGTGACGCTCCGACAAATGCCGAAGCTCGCCGAGCACGCGCTCCGGCGCTTTCGAGCGGAACGCCATGTTGCCGCCGTTCAGCCCGCAGAAGGTGCAATGCTTTTTCGCGCCCCACCAGCACCCGCGCGACGTCTCCACCGCCAGGCCGGGATCGATATAGGGGCGCAGCGGCGACGCCTCGAGCGCCGCGAAGTAATCGTCGAAATTGGGCGCGGGGACGTCGTTCATGTCCCGCACCGATGCGCGGGGAGCGGCGGCGCCGGTGCCGACCCGGTCGATATTCGCCGCCCCCACCACGCCGTCCGCCAGCGCTTCGGCCGGAAGATCCCGCCCTTCCGCGAGCAGCCGCGCGCACAGTTCGGGGAACAGCGTGTCCGCTTCGCCCGAGACGACGAAATCCACCCATGGAAAACAGCGGCGGGTAGCGACGCCCATCGCCCCTTCGCAATTGGCACCGCCCATCACCGTGATGACGCTCGGGTCGAGTGCGCGGATGCGGCGGAGCAAGGCGAGCGACGCGCAATGCTGGAAGAAAGTCGACGTACAGCCGACGATCCTGGGCCGTACCGAGAGAATCTGGCGCGCGGCACGATCGACGAAGTCCGGTGCCGCCGCCCGCGCCCGCAGCAGCGCGCTGCGGGGATCGTCGCGAAACCCGCTGCGCAGCAGCAGCCCGCGCGACACCGCCGCCGAAAGCACCGTGTCGAGATAGGCCTCCTGGTCGGGCGCGAACTCCGGAAAGGCCGCCCCGGCGAAGGTCCACTCACCGACCAGAAACTCCTGCTTGCTGTCCGCAATGAACGAGAAGACGTCCAGGCCAATCTCCTCGGCGAACCAGAGGCAGGGAAACCAGCTTCGGGTGGCAATGCCGCGATGCTCGAGCGCGCTCTGCAACAAGCCCAGCGCAACCGATGGCTGGTCGATGACCGGATAGGGCATCGAGACGAGGCAGACGTCCTTCCGCCCCACCTGTCCGCCACCCGCGATGCCCGCACCCTCGGCTTCCAGTCCGCCCCCCAGGAAGGGGACGGCCGGCGCGCGCGCAGACGCTGCACCGCCCTGTCTCATCCCTCTAGCAGCGCGCGAAGATAGGGGTTGTAGAAGGTGCCGCCTGGATCCTGCGACTGGCGATAGGCGGCAAACGCCTTCAGCGGAGCTCCCCGCCGCTCGCGCAGCTCGGCGAGAAAATTGGGATTGAATGCTGCCGTGTAGTTGCCGGGCGGCCCCTTGGGATCGTAGAAGCCGTACATCTTGCCGTTGTGCGGCAGGCCCCCCATTGCCACCCATGCACGTTCGACATCGGCGAAGAACTGCAGCAGCGCAGGCGGATATTGGTCGGTGCTGACCGCCTCGACGAACCCGATCAGATCGAGATTGACGAAGAGCGTGCCGGGATCGGCCGTGTACGTCCCCGCCATGGCCACGTCGCTGCCCGTCACGAAGCGGAACTCCATCGGCGCGGCGATGTAGAAGGAGCTTCCCTGCTGCATGCGCTTGCCCACGACCTGCAGGCTGTCCCACACCCTGCCCAGCGATTCCGCATCGATGGCGGGCATCGGCAGGAAATAGGACATGAACATCACCCGCGCGGCTTCGGTCAACCAGAGATCGGAATGCGCGGCCGCCGCCTCGGCGACAGACTTGCTGATCGACGCGATCCCGGCAACGGTAAGGCCGCCGGCCGACAGCTTGGCCTTTTGCGCCTCGATCGCCACCCACTCGGCAACCGCCTCGCCCGGCAGCAAAGGCGCGCCGAATTCGTCCTCCTGCGCCAAGGTACAGGCATCCTGTGCCGGTACGGGCTGGTTGGGCAGTTTTTCCGCAGGATCGACGACGTCCCAGCAGGCGGCGAAATATTCGTTGGTGATCGGCCACACGAAATAGGGATTGTAGAAGACCTCGACGCGATCGTGGCTGGTCAGCAGTTGCTGGAAACGCTGGGCGAACGCGTCCCGACTGGTGGCATCGAACGAAACGCTGCTCGCCTGGAGCGTCGTCGCATAGGGGCGATCGAGCACATCGATCGTCACCGAGGTGACGATGCCGAGCCCGCCGAGATTGACGCGCGCGAACTGCATCGGCTTCCAGCCGTCCACCGCGCTGCTGGTCTCGTCGATCGTAACCACCGTGCCGTCGGCGCGCAGAATCGTGAAGGAGGAGACCGTGCCGGCGAAGATCGGCGCATCGATGGTCGCCCCGTGCACGTCCACCGCGGTCATGCCGCCGATGCTGAAAAAGCCGCCTGCGGTCACGGTGCGCAGCATCAGGTTGTTGCGGGTCAACAATTCGTCGACCTGATCTTCGCGAACACCGGTATTCACGGTGATGCGCTTGTTCACGACATCGACCACCATTGTCTGGTCGCCTGAAGGCCCCAGGTCGGCATAACAGGACATGTCGACCAGATAGAGCGGGCGGCCGGACGGGTCCGACGTACCGATCACCAGGGGTGGCTGCGAATGGCGCTGCCCGGACACGCGCAAGACGGCATTGTCGGAAACGGCCTTTTTCAAGACCTGCTTCAGCTCGTCCAAGTTCTTCGGCGTGAAATAATATCCCCCACCCCCTACTGGCGGCTGGTAGGTGATATTTTTTGTCCAGTTGCTCCAGGCAGTACTAGACGATGCCGCGATCTGCGTGCCCGTCATAAGCCCCCCTCCGAGTCGAACATCAGATGCATTGACCGTTATCATGAATTATCGCGAGTCGCAAAATCACGCCCGAAGATATTATCGAACTCCGAACGAGCTCATCGGAACGCCACTACATGGGCATGCATCCATATTGGCAGTACCGCGCCCGTCCTATCTTGCACCGAAGCTGCGATATCATGTTCCACACACACCAAGGGAAGCCTAAGAGGCCGAACAGGTGCGCTAAATTTCTGCGGCATATGCACCGCGACCTAGGCTTCACCTTGTTGCGGAAGGCAATTTGGTGCATTCGCTATGGCTTGGCGGCCCAAACCGCTCCGATCGCCCGCCCCCGGAACGGCCGATCGAGGCGCGCACCTTCGCCGATTTCGGCGACGCGATCATGGTAGCGATAGCGGCTGCGCGGGGATTGCAGACCAGATAGAGTCCACGTGCCATCGGGAGACCGTGCGAGGCTCCATGCCGAGCGCCGCGCGATCGCCCGGCTAAAGATGCCGGGAAGGGCGACAGGCCGAGGCGGGGCCGTACCAGCCTATGCTTTTCACCGACCGGCCCGACATTTACCGCCTGGCACAGGTATCGCTCGGGTTCGGCTGGTTACAATTGCTATACCGGCCACAAAAATTGATTGTTTAAACGTTTTTCAGATACCAATTTATGCAAACGTTCGATCAACTGGCGCCTGCGCGGGCGCCGCCATGATCGCTCCGCACGGGACGCGGTGCGGAGCGGGGCGAGGATGCAAGCGGCGCGGAGGTGTCATGTGGTTGATGCTCGATGATCGCCTATAGCCTGCCTTTCTCGCATCGGCCGCGCGCCGTGCCTTGGGTATGGCCGCTCCTATGACCGCCGCGGTCTCGCACGGCTTGCTGACGATCGCGGCGGATTTCGGGGCAGCCGTCGACGTCGATCAGCTTTGCGTGCGATTCGCCGCCGCCGTCGCCAGCGTCGGAAACTTCCACTTCGCCCTGGGGCGCTTCGGGCCCAACATGCAGCGCGCCGAAGAGGTGATCTTCGTGCACTATCCCGAAGCCTGGCAGCGCCATTACCACGCCAACGACTACATCAAGATCGACCCCACGATCAACGCGATCGCGCATCAGGACATACCGTATAGCTGGACGGAACTTGGCGGCCTCGACGGCGCCCAGCGCCGGTTGCTCGACGAGGCGCGAGCCTTCGGCGTGGTGACCGGGTTCACCGTACCGATCCACATGACCGACGGGACGACCTTCGTGGCGAGCTTCGGCGCGGGCGACGTCGATGCGCTGAATCGCGCCCGGCCGTTCCTCAGCATGATCTCGGCGCAGTTCCTCGAACGCTACAAGGCGCTGGCCGGCACGCCCAAATCGCCGATCCGCCTGACGCCGCGCGAACGCGACTGCATGACCTGGACCGCGCGCGGCAAGAGCGCGTGGGAAATCGGCGTCCTGCTCGGCATCAGCGAGAACACGGTCAATTTCCACGTCAAGAATGCCTGTGCGAAACTAGGCAGCAACGGGCGGATGCTGGCCGTGGTCAGCGCGATCATGCTGGGCGTCATCTCGCCCTGACCATGTCGCGCCGCTCCGGGCCCGCAGCGTGCTGGGCCGGGCCTATGCGAGCTGGCGGGCTCGACCGGTCTGCACCGCCGGCAACACGCCCCAGCGCTCCAGGGCATGGGTGGCATTCTCCATCCCCGTCTCGGCCCGGAGCAGGCTGCCGAGCCGTTCAGCCGCCGCGCGAACGCCTTCACGCTCCGCCAGGAAGATCGCATCGGCAAGGTCCTGCGCCGTCATCGTCCGGCGATCGAGCAGGACCGGATTGACCCCGGAGCGCTCGAGCCGCCACGCCCAGTAGAACTGATCGGCCAGGAACGGCACGACGACCTGCGGTAGCCCTGCCCGCGTGGCGGCTGCCGTCGTCCCGGCCCCGCCGTGATGCACGGCGAGCGACACCCTCGGGAACAGCCAGTCATGGGGTGCATCCCGGAGGAACAGCACGTTGGGCGGCGCCTGCGCCGCCTCCAGCGCGCCCCAACCGGTCGCAACGATCGCGCGACGACCGGTCCGCCGAACCGCGTCGAGAACCAGACGGGTGAAGCGCTGCTGATCGCCGCTGAGCATGCTGCCGAACCCGACATAGAGGGGCGGCGGCCCGGCATCGAGGAAGTCGCGCAGCGCCGGTGGCGGCGTCCAGTCGTCCCCCTGGTCGAGCGACCAGAAGCCGACGACCGCCGCCCGCCCCGGCGACCAGTCGGCCGGCTGCGGCTGCAGGTGCCTGCTGAACGCGTAGAGGACGGGTTGCGGCCGTACCCGTTGCTCGCGTTCGTACCAAGGGCCGAGGAGCGGGAAGGCGCGCAGCCCCAAGGCCTCGCGCAACGCATTGGACGGTCGCGCCATCAGCCGCCACATCGCGATGCGCAACGCATGCGAGAGGGCGAGATTGGCGGTACCGGGCAGGCGCAGGCCGGGCAGCGGCCAGATCGGCGCCAGGTGCCGCGACGGGGTCAGCGGCATGAACTGCGCCTGGACAAACGGCACGCCGATCTTTTCCGCAATCGCGGCGCCGAGGATCGTGCCCGAGCCAGAGCCGAGGACGAGATCGGCGCCCCGGGCCGCTTCCATCCCCTGCCGCGCCCATTGCGGCGCCCAGGCCATCATCGTCGCTGCGACCGACCCGGCGATCCTCAACTGGTTTCCGCCATCGATCAGCGCCCGCTCGCGCGCCATCAACGCCGCATAGTCCGATTCGATCGGGGCCAGCCGCAGGCCCACCTGGTCGATCAGCGCGCGGTGACGGTCGCTCGTGGCGATCGTCACCGCATGGCCGAGCGCCTGCAGATGGCGGCCGAAGGCGGCGAAGGGCCGTACGTCGCCCTGCGTCCCGATGGTGAAGATGGCGATGCGCATGTCGTGCCTCCGTCGCCGTGCCGCCGCCGCCGCTAGGGCCGTTCGACCGCGACCAGCGCAGAGTCCTGCGCCAGCGCATCGAGGTGGCGGGTAAGGATGCCGCCGATCCGCGCAGCATGGGCGGGCAGCATCATGTCCTGATGCCGACAATCGACCTCGTGAATGGTCAGCAGGCCCGCCAGATGGCTGCCCCACACGGTGGGGCTGTCATGGATCACCGCACCGGCGCCGTCGCCGCCGCGCAGGGCCGCGCGGAGGAACAGCGCATCGGTATCCGCATGGCCGGGCCGGTATCGCCGCGCCAGCCCGAGATTGTGTACGGTCACGGCGCGGAGACGCTCGATGAACGCGGGGACGTCGCCGATTTCCTGCCCCAGCGTCGCCGGCAGCGCGCCCATGTCGATCGCCGCAGCGATCAGCTCGACCAGCGCATCCGTCGTCTCGGGCATCGGCGCGCCCGGATCGGGCTGCAGCTTCAGGAAATCCAGCGCGGCGCGGATGAGCACCGTCTCTTCCATGTCCTCGGGATCGGCCTCGGTGCCGAGGAAGGGATAGGAATCGAGCAGCGCAAGCAGGGCCACTTCTTCGCCCGCGCTGCGCAGGTGAGAGGCGATGCCATGAGCGATCAATCCGCCCATCGACCAGCCGATCAGGTGATAGGGACCGGCCGGCTGCACCGCGCGGATCTGCTCGAGATAGATCTCGACCAGGGCCTCGATCGAGGCAGGGCGGGCCTCGCCCTGGAGCAGCCCGATATCCTGGAGCGCATAGACCGGGTGACGCTGGGGCAGATGCGGCGCCAGCGTGGCGAAGCTCCACCCCACGCCCAGCACCGGATGGAGGCAGAACAGCGGCGCGGCATCGCCTTCGCTGCGGAGCGGCAGCACCAGGTCGAGGAAGCCGGAACCTTGCGCACTGCCGTCGAACAGCGGCGCCAGTCCCGCGATAGTCGGTTCGGTGAACAGATGGCCGAGCGAGAGATCGGCGCCCAGATCGGCCAGCGCCGCCACCAGATGCACCGCGCTCAGGCTGTCACCGCCGAGATCGAAGAAATTGTCGTGGATGCCGATCTCCTCGACCCCCAGCACCGACCGCCAGATCTGCGCGAGCATGATCTCGGTGGGCGTGCGCGGTTGCGCCGAAGCCGCGCTTTCGATGACGTCCTGCTTGCCCGGACGCGGCAGCGCGCGGCGATCGAGCTTGCCGTTCGGCGTCCGCGGCAGCGCGTCGAGATAGTGGAAGCGCGACGGGATCATCTGCGGCAGCAGCATCGTCGAAAGCGCCCGGCGCAGCTTCGCGGGTTCGGCGGGCAGGTGCCCCTCGCCGGCGACGAGATAGGCGACCAGCATCGCCCCCTCGTCCCCGCGTTCGAGCACGACTGCGGCCTGTTCGATCCCGCTCAGCCGGAGCAGCGCGGATTCGATCTCCGCCGGCTCGGCACGGACGCCCTTGATCTTCACTTGGTCGTCGTTGCGCCCCAGCGTCCGCACCACGCCGTCGGCATCGCGCACCGCGCGATCGCCGGTGCGGTAGAGCCTGGCGCCGGCCGCGTCGGTGAAGCGATCGGGCGGAAAGCGTTCGGCGGTCAGCGCCGGCTGGCCGAGATAACCGGTCGCGACACCGTCGCCGCCGATCGCGAGTTCGCCGATCGTGCCGTTGGGCAGCTGGATGCCATAGGTATCGACGACATGCAGCTGGGTGTTGGCGAGCGGACGGCCGATCGCCGGGAGCACCAGGTCCGCCGTGCCGATCTGCTGCGCCGTCGACCAGATCGTCGTCTCGGTGGGGCCGTACAGGTTGAACACCGCGCGCCCGAGGCCGAGCAACCGCTCGGCGAGCTGGCCGGACAGGACTTCGCCGCCGGTCAGCAGCAGCAGCCCGCGCAATGCCTCGCCCTGGCCGGCGCCGAGGATCGCCTGCCACATGGTGGGCGTCGCCTGGAGCGCGGTCACGCCGTGGCGCGCGATCGCCTCCGCCAGCCGCTTGGGATCGCCCGCCTCCTCGCGCGTGGCGACCACGACGGTCCCACCGGCGACCAGCGGCAGCAGCAGCTCGAGCACCGCAATGTCGAAGGTCACCGTGGTGATCGCCAGCAGGCGCTCGTCGGGCGCGACCGAGAGGATTTCCCGCATCGACAGCAGCAGGTTGCGGAGGTTGGCGTGGGAGACGACCACGCCCTTCGGCCGCCCGGTGGTGCCCGAGGTATAGGTGACATAGGCGGTGCCGGCCGGAACCCGCGGGGCCGGATCAGCATCGCCGCCATGAAGCACGCCTGCCGCGCCGGCGCGTGCGAGCACCAGACGCGGAACGGCGATCGGCAGGTCCATGTCGGCGTCGCACAGCACCAGCGATGGGCGCGCGTCTTCCAGGATGGCGTGCAGGCGGTCGACCGGGCCGTGGCCGTTGAGCGGCAGCCAGGCGGCGCCGCTCTCGGCGATGGCGAGCAGCGCGGTGACCAGCCGCCGGTCGCGCGGCAGCACGACCGCGACCAGGTGGCCCGGCCCCACCCCCGCTGCGGCCAGTTGGCGCCGCAGTGCTTCGACATCCGCACCGAGCACGCGATAGCTGAGCGCTCCCGCTGTATCGATCACCGCAGGCGCATCGGGGCGATCCGCCGCCTTGCGGCGCACCAGCGCAGGTGCGTCGTCGGCGGGCCAGGCACGCTCGGCCGCGCGGACCTGTGCCGCCCAGCGCTGGCGCTCATCGCCGCCGATCAGGTCGTGCGCGACCAGCGCGACCTCCGGATCGGCGAGCACCGCGGACATCAGCCGTTCGACCCGTGCGAGATGCGCGTCGAGTTCTTCATGCGTGTAGAGCCCCGGATTGGCATCGAAATCCATCCGGATGCCTTCGCCGTCCTGCCGGTCGAACAGGAAGACGGTCAGGTCTTCCATCGCCCCGTTGCTCAGATTGTGGCTGCGGGCGGTGGCGCCGCCGAAGCGCAGCGCATAATCGAACGGCTCGATGTTGACGCTGAACCGCGCGAGGTGCTGGTTGATCTCGTTGAATCCCAGCTCGCGGCGCAGATCCTCGTAGCGGAATTGCTGGTGCCGCAACGCGCTCTGCAGCACCCGGCGGGACTGGGTGAGCAGCTCGACGAAGCTGGTCTCGCGCACCGGCCGGAAGCGCAGCGCGACCACGTTGGCGACCAGGCCGGGCACCTGGCGCAGGGTACGGCTGCCGCGCCCGGTCATCGGCATGCCAACGACGAAATCCTCCTTGCCGGTCATGCGGAACAGATAGGCGGCGAGCATGGCGGTGAGGCCCTGCGGCAGCGTCGCGCCATGGCTGCGCACCAGCACGCGCAGGCGCTCCACCATCTCGGCCGGGATCGTCCAGGACCGCCGGATGAAGCCGCCATCGGCGCCCGAGGCGGCGGTATTGCGGCGATCGAGCCGCATCGACAGCGTCGGCGCATCGGGCACGTCGCGCAGTTGCTCCACCCAGTATTTGCGATCGGTTTCGCGGCGATCGGAGTCGCGATAGCCCTGCTCCTGCTCGACGAGCAGGGCGATCGGCAGAAAGCCGTGCGGCTCGGGCGCGCGCTTCTCGACGAACGCGGTATAGACCTCGGCAAGACGCGCCGCGAGCATGCCCCCGGTGAAGCCGTCCAGCGCGATATGGTGGCAGCATTGCAACCACATAAAGCGCTGCGGGCCGAGCTTGAGCAGCGCGCTGACCCATAAGCCATCGCGCTCCAGATCGAGCTGCGCGAGGATACGGGCGCGCATCCAGGCCAGCGCCGCCGCGTCCGGATCGAGTTCACCGCTGACATCGACGAACGGGAATTCGGTGCGCACCGACGGCACCACCCGCTGCATCGGGCCTTCGGGGGTCTGGACGATCTGGATGCGGGTAGTCTCCGCTTCCTCCGACACTTGGGTGATCGCCGCCACGAACAGATGCGGGTCGATATCCCCCAGGATCTCCACCGCCTCGGCGATGTTGAAGGTGGAACCCGGCGGCGCGATCTGGCTGCCGATCCACAGGCCGCGCTGGGCGGTGGTCAGTGGCAGTAGTTGCTCGGATCCATGCTGCATCGCGTCGACTCCCCCTTGTATGCCCCAATGGTCTGAAACTGCGTCACGTCGGCCGCTTCGCCCGATCGGCGGCCGGCGCCGTGCTCGACCGGTCGACGGCTGCGCCGCCGGCGGAGCGCTCCGCATGCGCGAGTGCCGCGGCCACCTCGTCCAGCGCGGCGGCCTTGGCCTCGCGCTGCAGGTAGCGCAGCGCTTCGGCCATCCGGCTAGCGATCCTGCGGCGGTGCGGCAGGTGCATGGTCACGCCGCCTGCACGACGGGGTGGCAGGTGCCGCCCTGCCCATCGGCGAGCACCCGGTGCGGCACGCCGAGCCGCTGCCGCGCGGCCAGGAGAATCGCTTCGGAGACCGGCACATAGGCGCTCGCCACCGGCCAGCGACCGAGCGTGTCGGTCTGCTGCAGCAGGCGGTGCGGCAACCCGGCCGCAGCCAGCGCGCCACGCAACACCCAGAGCGGCGAAATCAGCAGATAGCGCTCGATCCCTTGGCAGATTCCGAATTCCAGCGAGGCCAGGATGAGCTCGCTCGTCACCATCCGGCGCAGCGGCGCCGGCAGCGCGCGGTCGACCGCGAAACGGGTATTCTCCCAGACCGTCTCGGTGCGCGGCGGCCCCTCTTCGGGTGCGAGTTCGGGCCACAAGGTCTCGGTCATGTAGGGGCGCGTGGTGGGGAGCAGCCGCACCATCCCGCGGACCCGCGTGGCATGGTCCCGCCACAGCAGATAGCGCGCGGCGGGGGTGTCGAACTGGTCATATTCCATGCCGTCGAAATGCGGGACGTTCCACCCGGACCGGACGACGAACTGGTCATGCCGGAAGCGATATTGATCGGCGAGCGCATCGCCGAACAGATGCGCCGATTGCCACGTCACCAAGTCGATCATGACCGCCCCTCGTCGTGTTCGCTGCGGCGCACAATCGGTGTTGGAGGGCGCTGCGCCTACTCCCAGATCTGGTAGGGTCGGGCGCCCGGCCGCCCGTTTCCGAGGAGTCCCAGGGAGCGGAAGGCCTTGGAGGTGCGGGTGCGCCGCCGCGTTTGCGGCAGGCGGGCGCATCGGACCCAGTATCGGCGCGGTGGCGCCTGCCCGCATACACATCCGCACAGCCGATGGCGCAGGGGGTGCGAAAACGATTTCATCGACCTATCGCCGTAGCAGGTTTATCGAACGAGCAGATCAGCTTCCGGGAATGGACGGAAAAGAGCAAAGGACCGGCATGCGGTGGAGACGACGTAACCTGGCCTCGATGAGCGCCGATGTCGGCGACGGGCTGGCACCGGCGGTGGAGGCGGTCACCACGCCGACCAAGGCGCCCCCTGGCGGCGGCAGCGGCTACCGCGCGATCGCGCTCGTCGTCGCGGCCGCCCTGTTCATGCAGCAGCTCGACGGCACGGTGCTGACCGTAGCGCTGCCGACGATGGCACGCGACCTCGGCACCTCCGCCACCAGCCTCAGCCTCGCGCTGACCAGCTACCTTCTGGCCCTCGCGCTGTTCATTCCGGCGAGCGGCACGCTGGCCGACCGATTCGGCTCGCGCACCATCTTCTGCGTGGCGATCGCCATCTTCCTCGCCGGTTCCATCCTCTGCGCGCAGGCCGGCACGCTGCCGATGCTCGTCGCCGCCCGCTTCCTGCAAGGGATCGGCGGCGCGATGATGGTGCCCGTCGGCCGGCTGGTGCTGCTGCGCAGCGTCGCCAAGGAAGACATGGTCCAGGCGCTGTCCTGGCTGGTGATGCCCGCGCTGATCGGGCCGATCCTGGGGCCGCCGCTGGGCGGCTTCATCGTCACCTGGCTCGACTGGCGCTGGATCTTCTACCTCAACCTACCGATCGGCATCGCCGGCATCGTCGGCGCGCTGTTGCTGGTACCCGAGATCCGCGGCGACTCGCGGCCGCGGTTCGATACCAGCGGCTTCTTCCTCTCCGGCGTGGCGCTGGGCTGCCTGTTGTTCGGCTTCGAACTGTCGAGCCGCCCCGGCACCGGCCGCGTGGCGCTGGCGCTGCTCGGCATCGGCCTGGTCTTCGGCCTCGGCTATGTCCGGCACGCCCGGCGCACCAGCGACCCGATCCTCGATCCGCGGCTGATGCGGATCGACACCTTCCGGCTGTCGGTGATCGCCGGTTCGCTCACCCGCATCACCCAGGGTGCGCAGCCCTTCCTGCTGCCGCTGCTGTTCCAGCTCGGCTTCGGCCTTTCCGCCGCGACCACCGGCACCATCACCATGGTGGGCGCGATCGGCGCGCTGGCGATGAAGGCGCTGGCGCCGCGCGTCCTGCGCCGCTGGGGCTTTCGCGACAGCCTGATCGTCTCTGGGCTGGTGAGCAGCCTCGGCTATGCCAGCTGCGCGCTGTTCCGGCCGGACTGGCCGGTCGCCGCGATGGTAGCGGTGCTGGCGCTGTCGGGCTTCTTCACCTCGTTCCAGTTCACCGGCTACAACGCCATCGCCTATGCCGATGTCGAGAAGCAGGAGATGAGCGCGGCGACCAGCCTATACGCGACCTTCCAGCAGCTGACCCTGTCGCTCGGCATCTGCACCGCCGCGACCGCGCTGGAGCTGGGGCCGCGGCTGGCGCACCGCGAGGCGCTCCACCTCGGCGACTTCTCGCTGGCCTTCGTGATCGTCGCCGGCATCTCGGCCTCGGCGCTGTTCTGGAACCGCCGCTTCGCGCACGACGCCGGCGCGGCGATGAGCGGCCATCGCAGGCATTCGGAGACGAATGGCCGCACCGCCGGACAGGGCTGACGGCCTCGCTACCCTATGGCGCGACAACCGGCATGCGGCTAGCGTTGCCCCAGATTGGGGGATCATGAAGATGCGGCGTGTGCGTTCGGGCGTTTCGGCGATGGTGTTGGCCGCATTGCTGGCCGGCTGCGGCGGTGGCGGCAGCAGCGGGCCTGGTACCATCGTCCAGCCCGGCACCGGCACCGGCACCACCACCCCCGCCCCGACCAGCGCCCCCAGCCCCGTCCCGACCGCCCTGAACCCCTCGACCAGCCCCAGCCGCGCCCCGCCGCCGCCCCCGGTCGCCACCACCGCCTGCACGACACTCGCGCCGACCCGGCCCAAGGCCCCGCCGGCCGCCCGCCCCACCACCCCCCCCACCCCGCCCACATCCCCCACCCCCCCGCCACGCTC